>REDM01000088.1 GCA_007693485.1 Spirochaetaceae bacterium | reverse complement strand
ACCGCGGAACGCGCTGCATTCGACGTCTGACGCTTCGCAATCCCGAGAGTTCCGACACCAGCAGACCGGCGATGACCAGCGCTGCTCCCGTCGCCTGGGACGGACCAAAGGGCTCCCCCGCCAATACGCCAAAGAGCGCCGCGAACACCGGTTCACATGCGAAAATGATCGTTGCGCGAACGGGTGTGGATTCCCGCTGGAACCGGTTCTGAACCCCAAGCGCGACCACCGTGCCCAGGACGGCAAGATAGGCAATGGCGATCACCAGGTCGAGCGTCAGCGTGAGGCGTTGCGGAAAAACCGGGTTCATCACCACGGAGAGCGCGAGCGCCACCCCGGCGGTGACCGCAAACTGCACGATGACCAGACTCGCGGGATCCTCAACCCGGGAGAACCGGTCCAGGTAAATGATGTAGAGCGCAACCCCAATCGCGCAGCCAACGGTCAACAGGTCACCGGCGTTGATCGCTCCCGCTGCAGGCTGGGTGAGAAACAGAATCCCAATCAGTACAACGGCGAGCCCGGCGAGGTTCCCGCGGGTAGCCGGTCGCCGCAGGATCAGGAACTGAAACGGCGGAATGAGCACCGCGTAGAGGTAGGTGATAAACCCGGAACGCGACGCGGTGGTGAACAGCAGGCCGGTGGTCTGCATCAGGTAGCTCGCACAGAGCAGGAGGCCCAGAATCGCGCCACGCCGCAGCGTGCTTCCCGTCATCGTGCGCACCCGGTGCGCACCCAGTACGGTCACCACCACGAAGGCCACGAGAAAGCGCATTCCGATGAGCAGGGTGGGAGAGATATGTTCCAGCCCCGTTTTGGTGATGATGAAGGTTCCACCCCATATCACAGTAATTGCGAGGAGCAGCATTTCAGCACCGAGGCGGCGCGAATGTGGCATGTGGCGCAGGGTATCACGTTCCGTCGGGCGGTGCCAGCAGAAGAACACCAGGAAAAAGAATCAGTTGCGGGAAACGCGCAGAGCGGGTACTCTCCTTGCAGAACCATGCCGGACAAGCGAAAACACGTTCGCGTTGCCCGTCGTGAGGCCGTCCGGATCGAATCCGATGGCCAAAGCGTTGTGGGCACCGCTGTTGATATCAGCGCGATGGGAATTCGCGTTTCTACCGATCCTCACATCCGATTCGCCCCCGAGGGGCGGCTTTCCCTTTCGTTTCCGGATCTTGAGCAGGGGGTATCGATACCGGTTCGCCTTGCTCACGACGACAGCCGCGACGGCGCCCTGGGACTGCAATTCGTTTTTGACTCGCTTGCACAAATGGAACTGGTTGATCGCTACGTCCGGTCAGCCAAGGAACACGAAATCCGTTCCCGTGGGCCGGCCGCAAACAACCGACGGCTGCCGCGCGCATCCTGCACCATTCGCTCGGTGAAAGCGCACAACCACAGTGCGGATATCGTCGGTTTGGACAACGCATCCACGGACGGCTTCCTGGCCTCCTATACCGGGGTTCTGAGCGCAGGCGACGCAATCGCGCTTGAGTTTTGGCTGCCCGGCGATGTGCGACCGCTTGCTGCGGATGTCACGGTGGTCTACACCGAGCAGAACCCGTTCCACCACCGCGCGACCGCCGGTCTTCGGGTAACACGAATTTCCGAGGTTGATCGTGCGAGGCTTCGGAACTTCATCGTCCAATCCAGTGCCGTCGGAAGTTCGCGCACAGTGCATTCATGGATCGCCGAGCAGGGGCTGGACTGCAGCTACCAGATCTCCGATCCCGCAGAAATCGTCCGGTTGTTTGCGCTGGCACAGTCAATGACGGTTGTTGTCCATCTGGTTCCGGGGCGTGAGGGTGGTGGGCGCATCGGGTACATCGTCGGTGTGGACGCCGAAGCTCGAACCGTTTCGTTTGGTGCGTCCGAGGGGAGGCCGATCTCCTCTGATGAGGTGGAACTCTTCGTCAGTTTCCTGGCCGACGGCGCGAGTTATTACTGCTCGGTCGGGATAGTGGATACCACGGTGGACATCGTGCGATGTGACCTCCCCGGTCGCCTGCAGCGAAGCGAACAGCGCTCGTACGGCCGTACCGAGCCCGCCGAGAATGCCGAGATCGTCCTGGTGCTCGGTGGCGACGATCCGCGTGAGATCCCCGCCCGACTCGTGGACATCAGCCGTCGGGGCTTTCTCTGTGAGGTCCCTTCGGGCGGAAATGTCGCCCAGGCGTTCAGTCGTCTCCGAACCATCGGATACCGTTGTGCGGAGACGCTCGGGCTCGATACCGAGGGCGAGATCCGGCACGTGAGAATTGACAGCGACGCCGTCGGCGGACCGGTGGTTCGCCTTGGAATTGAAGCGGGATTGCGCCGACGCGAGGTAACCCGCCGCGTGTTTGACCAGGAAGAGTGGCTGAAGATTCCGGTCCACACGCGTCCGGTGTCGTTTCTGAGTCTGGCGGGGGCGCGGTCAACGGTTGTCCGCTTTTCCGACGAGGCGGGGAGAGAGATGGTGGGGCTGGTCAATTCGGTGGGGGTCTCTGCTGCCTCCCAATCGGCCACCGTCTTCCTGCTACCGCCGGCTTTTGGAAAGAAGAAGGAGGCGCTGGCTCCGCTCGCGGCGGTCATCCTGGCCAATTTCGCGGCACTGGGTGAACCCGCGGTAGTGATCCGGTACGACGGCATCAATCGCCCGGGGGAAAGCTACGCGGAGAACCCCGACGCCGAGCGCGGGTACGAGATGCTTCATTACCGCATCAGCGAGGGCCGTTCCGATCTGGAAGCGGCGCTGCGTTACGTGAAGAGCCGTTCCGATCTTCAGGCGAAGCAGGTAGTCCTGGTGACCTTCAGTATGTCCGCCCTGGACGGACGCAAACTACTGGGGGATCCGCGGTACTCCCCGGCGATTGACTTCTGGATCAGCGCGATGGGAGTTCCATCGGGACAGTCTGCTCTTCGCAACACCCTCGGGGGGCTGGACGTAGTGGGAAACTACCGGGTCGGCATTCCCAATGGCATCTGTGGGCTGCTCGGCCATCTGGTAGACATGGATCAGCTGGCGCAGGATCTCATCGAGCACCGGTACGCCTACGTGACCGACGCGCGGGAAGAGATGGCACGGATCTCCGCTCCGGTGCTCTGGGTCTACGGGAGCCACGACATGTGGGTGACAACCGACGAGATCGAGGACGTGATGAGCGTGCAGTCCCCTGGTGATCGGGAGATCATCGAAATCCCCGCAGGGCACAATCTTCGCACCAGCGACGACGCCATCCGGACCTTCAAGCTCATTCTCGGCCGAACCGTGGAGCGCCTTCTGGATAGGCCATGGGAACCCGTTGATCCCGAGCGGAGCGAGATGCTTGCGCTGATTGAGGCCGAACGGGAACGCCTCGAGCAGCGGAGCGCCCCCGCGCCCGAGCGCTACTGGCATGACTATCTCATCGGCCGCGGAGAGCCGGGAAGCGGATACGACTTCTACCGAAATCTGGCGGCGTTTCGCTCCTTCCTGCAGCGTGAGGTGTTTCTTCTTGATGTTCGCGACGGAATGACGGTCGCAGATATGGGGTGCGGAACCGGACTCTTTCTCGAGCAGTTGACGCGGCTGCACGCCCAGGACGGCGCGCGTGAGGTATCGGTGACCGCGGTGGATCTGGTTCCCGAGGCGCTTGCGAGCGCCCGGGCGAAGGCGGAGTCGGTGCTGCCACCTCCCGTCGACTGGACGTTTGGATACCGGCAGGTGGACCTTGAGCCCAACCGGCTGCTTCCCGTGCGGGAGTTCCTCGATCGGCGCGAAATGGCGCTGTCCGAGCTGCACGGACGGATCGAGGGGCTGACTGCCGGGGTCTGCCGCGAGCTGGCGAGCCACGGGGCTCCGGGGGAGTCCGACGCATCAGCGGAATACCAATCGGTGGGGGCGGCGCTGCGTCTGATTTCGTCCGGCGATTCGCCGCCTGTTTCCACAGCGGGCCTGAGTCCTGCCGCGGCACTGGTGGTCGGAGACCTCGATCAGGCGGTTCGTTGCGCTCGAGGGTTCAAGACGCCTGCCGAGTGCAGGTTCTCCGTGTTGAACTTTTCCAATGCCGACCGGGCGTTGCAGTACCCCTTTCTCGACAGCACCTTCGATCGTCTGGTGGCGAGTCTGTTTATCTCCTACCTGTTCGATCCCCGAGCGGCGCTATCGGACTTTTTCCGCGTCATCAGGCCCGGCGGCAGACTGGTGATTTCGAGCATGCGGCCTGACAGCGATATTTCGACCATCTTCACAGACTACGTCTCTGAGGTGCAACACGGATTCCAGGAATCCTCATCACTTCGCGACGCTCGGGAGATGCTGAACGAGGCCGCAGGGCTGTTCGAACTGGAAGAAGAGGGATTTTTCCGGTTCTACGACGAGCACGAGCTTGCCGAGCTGGTGAGTTCAGTGGGGTTTGCCGTTACGCACGCCGAGCGGGCGATGGGTGATCCGTCGCAGGCGGTCATCGTGTGCGCGGAGAAACCGCTGTGAGCCGCCCAGCGGACGCGGAGTTTGCATCGCACGACTCGATTTCCGATGCGGTTCTCGCGTCGCTCGCACACTGGGGAAACCATCCCGCGCTCTCGGTTATCTCTCCCGATCGCCCGGAACTGGTGATCTCGGCCGTCGACCTTCGTACCGGGGTGCTTGACGTTGAACGGCTCCTTCGATCCTGGGGCGTTCGGCAATCGGTTCCGGTTGCGCTCTTTCTGGAGAACTCCTCTGACTTCGTCATCCTGCTGCTGGCATTGGCACGGATCGGTGCCGTGGTTATCCCCAGCAAGCTCGACTGGCACCGGATGGAACTCGAGGAGCTCTTTGCCAATGCCGATCCCCAACTGGTCATTTCCGAAGAATCGCACCTGGGAGTTATTTCTCCGTTTCTCACCGGGCGTGCCGTTGCAGCCCACCGGGCGCGGGGAATCACCCTGGTGCAGGAAGCCGACAAGCCGCCTGCTGAAGCCGAAGTCCCCGACAACGTCGCCTCGATTAACTATACTTACCGTGGTCTCGGCTATCCGCTTGGGGCGATGGTTACCCACCGGCAGTACCTGCACGGGGCCCGCGTCCTCCAGGATGGTCTGCAGGCGGAAGCCGGAGAGCAGATGCTCTACAGCATTCCGATGACCCACATTTTTACCCTTGTCGGGTGCATTCTGGTGCCCCTGCTTTACGGACTCACCGGGGTGATCGCCCGCACCATCCACCCGCGCCTGCTGTTCCAGGCGATTGACCGCCTGAACATCCAGCACCTGACGGCCGTTCCGGAGATCTACTCCCTTCTGCTCCGCGCGCACGGAGCATCGGCGGCGCCCCCCTCGCTGCGAACCTTCGTGTCCGGCGGAAGCGTCTTGTCCGGCGAACTGTTCGCGCGCCTGGGTGATCACTTTGGCGTGGAGGTGCTGCACGGGTACGGCCTCACCGAATTCACGCCGGTGAGTCGGAACGCCCGCGGTGAGTCGCAGGCGGGAACGGTTGGCCCCATATGCGACGGTATCGACTGCCGGATCATGCCGGTCGATCATGCCGGAAGCGGCGAGATCATGATTCGCTCGCGGTTCATCAGCCCGGGGTACTATCGCCGGGAGACGGAAACCCGGGCCGCGTGGGATGGTGAGTGGTTCCGCACCGGCGATACGGGGCGCTTCTCGGTTCCCACAGATGGGGCTGCCTCAAGCGATGGGTTCACGGAGCGCCATCTGATGTTTGATGGTGAGCGGAAGGCGACGCGCAAGGTCAACGGCGTCATGGTCGATCTCGAGGAAGTCCGTCTGGCAATGATGCGCTTTGCGGGTATCCGCGACGCTTCGGTCAGCTTTGAAGCCGGCGTCCTGACTGCTGAGGTGGCGCCCAGCGCGAGCGACGCGTCCCCTGATCTTCCTGCTGCGCTGCGCCTCTTCCTCAAAGAACAGATTGCTTCGTACAAAATTCCCCGAATCATCAACCTTCGCGACTGATGTGCCGAAACTCATACAGAAGGAGTGCACCTCATGATCGAACCAGATCTGCGTTCGCGCATTGAGAAGATTGTGTCCCGTATCTCACGAATCGATGCGTCGGAGTTTCACGACGATGTGCTCATTCGCGAGGAACTTGGGATCGACAGCCTGATGGCAATGGAAATCCTCGCCACCTGCGAGAAGGAGTTCGATCTTCAACTCGATGAGGCGGCGTTTTCCTGCGTGGAGACGGTTGGTGAGTTCTTTCAGCTGTTAGAGGCCAGATACTCGGAACAGAGGGCCGCTGGCTGATGCGTATCCTGCTGGTTTCCCCGCGAGGTGAGTTTCTCTGCCGCTCCGAGGGGTTCGCAGAGTTCATGCAGAACTCGCGCGAAATGCGGACCATTCTCCACTTCTGGAATGGGATCGGCGTCGCCCTGCCCACGATTGCCGCGTTGACTCCCGAGGGACATACCGTAGAGATCGTTGACGAGAATCAGGAAGTGATTAACTTCGACGACCGGTATGATCTCGTTGGTGTTACCGCCATGACGCAACAGGCCGTGCGAGCCTACGCCATTGCGGATGCGTTCCGGGAGCGCGGCGTACATGTTGCCATCGGCGGAATTCACGCAACCGTGATGCCCGACGAGGCGGCCACGCACGCGGACACGGTGTTCGTTGGCGAAGCGGAGAACTCATGGCCGCAGTTCGTGAAGGAACTGGAACAAGGGGCTCCGAAGGCGGTGTACAATCAGGCCGACTTCCCCCCGGTTGACCTGGACAAAACGCCGGTGCCGCGCTTCGATCTCCTCGCGAAGTACCGGTACCCCGTGATCTACGTTCAAGCGTCGCGCGGTTGTCCCCACGACTGCGAGTTTTGTGTCGCCTCAAACGTGTATGGGCGTCGATACAAGTTTCGCAGCGTGGAGCGGGTGGTAGACGACATCCGAGAGGCAAAGAAACACTGGAAATTCGCGCAGATCGGTTTCGCCGACGACAACCTCTTCGCCAGTCGGCGGTACAGTCGCGCCCTCGTTGAAGCGTTCAGCGCGATGCGTTTTTCGTGGTTTGGCGTATGCGATATCTCCGTCGCCGAGGACGAGCGTTTTCTGGAGGCCCTGCATGAGAGCGGCTGTCGGACCCTGCTCGTTGGGTTTGAAACCACCTGCGAAGAGAATCTGCGGCAGCTCGACAAGAACCAGTGGAAGCTTCGCCAGTTCAGCAAGTACCCCGAGTACGTGGAGCGAATCCAGAGCTGGGGGATCGGTGTCTACGGTTCGTTCATCCTCGGTCTCGATGAGGACGATCAGGAGACGCCGCAGCAGATCGTTGACTTCATTAACCGGAACAATCTCATGGGGGCGCAGATCACCATTCTCACTCCCTTCCCCGGCAGCCGGCTGCGCGATCGCCTGGTTGCCGAGGGTCGGGTGATTCACGACCAGTGGAACTGGTACACCGTCTGGAACGCCGTGATCCGACACAAGAACTTCTCCCCCGAGGAGCTCGAATCGAAACTATTGGAAATCTACCAGGGTGTGTACAACCCGGTGAGCAACGCGCGGCGCTCGGAATACTTCGGCCGAGTCTGCCGCCAACTGGTGAACCGTCGTTCTTCAGTTGATGAGCGGGGCACAGAGAGTACGGGGGCGTGAGCGCGGAACCATGCGGAGACTGATGGGGACAGAAGCAAACGAAGACCTTTTGTCCGGATTCCGGCGTGAAGAGCGGAACAAAGCGGTTGGCGACCTTCGTCGGACGGCCGTCGTCGCGAGTATCGCCTTTGCGTTCTTCGGGGTACTCGATACGGTAGTCTATCCAGGACTTGCGGGTCGCTTGCTTCTGTCACGGTTGGTTGTCATCGCCGGGAACATCGTGGTGTTTGTCGCCATCCGGCACGCGGTGCCGCGCGCCCACGCGAGGTTTGTTGCCATGCTGGAGTACCTTCTGTGCAGTGGCGCCATCGTGTGGATGACCCACCTCACTGGCGGCTATTCCAGCCCGTACTACGCGGGGATAAACTTGGTACTGCTGGCGTTCATATTTATTCTCCCCATCGGCGGTCCTCGTACGGCCGTCGTGTGCGTCCTTGTCTACGTTGCCTATATCGCCCCCACGGTAATCGCGTTCCGCGGTATCCAGGATGTGCCCATTCTTTTGAGCAACAATTTCTTCCTGCTCGCCACGATTGGTCTGGTTACCATGAGCGCGTATCTTGCTGAACGGATGCGTTTGCACGAGTACGCGTCACGATACCGTCTCGCCAAGGCGAACGAAGAGCTGAAGACCATGGACCAGCTGAAGTCACAGTTCTTCGCCAACATCAGTCATGAGGTTCGCACCCCACTCACGTCGATCATCTCTCCGGTTCAGGCGCTCTATCAGGGTGACGCCGGTGACCTCTCTGACGACCAGCACCAGCTTGTCTCCCAAGTGTACCGCAACGGACTCCGGCTGTTGGACATGATCAATCAGATGCTCGACTTCGCCAAGTACGATGCGCGGAAGATGGAACTGCGCCTTTCGTGGGTCGATCTGGCTGAGCTGGTAGAGGACATGGTCGCGGTCTTCAACGAGGTGACGCGACGGAAGCAGCTGGAAATGCGCGTCATCGCACGGGGACCCATTCCCGGGGCCTATCTCGACCGGGAGAAACTCGAGCGCATTCTCTCAAACCTCATTCGCAACGCAATCAAGTTCACCGATCGCGGCTCGATTACCATCGAACTTGCTGCCGAACGAGGGGCGATCAGTATCGAGGTCAGCGACACCGGCATCGGGATTCCCGAAGAGCGTCTCGGAATCATCTTCGAGCGATTTCAGCAGGTGGACGGATCATCCACCCGCCGATACGAAGGCACCGGCCTTGGACTCGCGATCGTCAAGGAAGCTGTTGACCTGCAAAACGGGAGTATCGACGTCGAGAGTGTGGTTGGCGCCGGTGCCACCTTTCGTGTGGTGCTGCCCGACAACCTCGAAATCCTTGCCCCCGAGGCATTCATCGAGCGTCGCGACACCAGCGATCGTCGCCGGCGCGAGGAGTCGTTCTCCGGCCCTGACCGGCGAAGAGAGTTGCGTCGCAGACGCGATGCGGCCGAGGTGGCCCCCGGTGAGCTGGCAATGGTTGAGGCCGTCGCCTTACCGGTGAGGGTTGAACGCGGCGAAGCGTCGCCGCAGAGTGCGGTCCACGTTCTCTACGTGGAAGATAACGCCGACCTTCGCGCCTTTGTCTCGCGAATGCTTGTTCACCTGGGGTATCGGGTAACTACCGCCGAAGACGGTCAGGATGGGTGGGAGCGAATCGGAACCGAGGCGCCCGACGTGGTGGTGTCGGACGTGATGATGCCGCGCATGGACGGGTTTGAGCTGCTGCAGCGCGTGCGGACCAGCGATCACCTGGCGGGGATGCCGATGATCCTCATTACCGCCAAGTCTGAGGTGGAGTCGCGGATCGAGGGGTTGCAGTTTGGTGCCGACGACTACCTCGCCAAACCCATCAACATCCGTGAGCTCGATGCGCGAGTCAAGAACCTGTTGAACCTGCGGCGAATGAAGGCCGCCGAAGCGCGGGCCGAGCAGCTCGAAGAGCGCATTGAGGAACTGTCGCTCGGTTTCTCTCGAGCCCTTGAGCTGCGCGACCGGTACACCGCGGGTCACTCGAACGACGTCCTCACCTACGGCAGTATCATCGCCGAGGAGATGGGGATGTCGATCGACGTCACTTTGCGCGAAGCGCTGCTCCTGCACGATATCGGCAAGCTCGGGATTCCCGATTCCATCCTTCTGAAGGAAGGCCCTCTGGACGAAAAGGAGTGGGAGGTGATGAAGAGCCACGCCGAGCTCGGTGCGTCGCTGCTGCGCGCCTTTGAGTCCTTCCAGGCGGTCAGCGACATCATTCTCGCCCACCAGGAACACTACGATGGAAGCGGCTATCCCCGCGGGTTGCAGCGCGAAGAGATTCCCATCGAGGCACGGATCATCTCGGTGGCCGACTCCTGGCACGCCATGACGGAGGACCGCCCCTACCGCAAGGCGCTCTCCGGTTTGCAGGCGGTTGCGGAACTGCAGCGCCACCGCGGGAGGCAGTTTGACCCGCAGGTGGTGGACGCCTTTCTGAGTGCGCTCACTCGGCGGGGAATCATCGATCCTCCCGACCTTCGCGACTTGGCAGAGACCGACGAGTACCGAAACTGACCGACTTCAACGGCGAAGGTGATACGCGCCGCTGTCGGCGGCAATGTGAGCCTGCGCGCGGTACTGCGCTTCATCAACCGGATAGTCCCAGCATCCTCGATAGTGACGAATCTCGCCCCCGAATCCAGTCTTGAACCGGTAGAGCCCATGCATCGGGTGCGACGGATCGTCGGTGGGCGGCACTCCGAACATATCGTAGGTGGTGCAGCCGTCTTCACGGGCGGCGCACATCGCGCGCCACTGCACGCCATAGGGCGCCATGAGGCTCCCGTCTTCGCGGCTGCTTGCGCCGTAGAGGTAGTACGCCTGATCACGGAACATCGCATAAATCAATCCTGCAACCATGCGCCCGCGGTGCCGGGCGGCGATGAGACGCACGATCGGCGCGTCCGAGCAACAGGGATGCGGATGAGAGGCAACCACCGAAAAGAGCTCCGCAAAGTACTCCACGTTCTCACAGATAATGCCCTGTCGCCGACAGGTGTCCCGATAGAGTGCGTGCCATTCTTCCAGCGAGGAATCGCTCTCACGAGCGATCTGCAGCCCGTTACGCAGCGAGAGGCGGACGTTGTAGCGGGTTTTGGACTTCATTCGCGATAACAGGACGTCGTCCGGTTCGTTCACGCGGATGATCACCGTGTCAGGAGGTTGGACGTCGGTCGGCGCCTTGCGAAGGGCGCGGTCGCCGATCCCGAAGTTCATGCGCATCTCCTGAATGCGCGGCTGCGGGCGGCCGAGCCATCGCCCATTGTCGTCCTGATAGTCGGGACCGGTGAATGGTGAGCGCCACCGCAGGTCGTAGCGCAGAAAGGTTGGATGCGTCGGCACGGTGGCGCTGATACCACGCGAGAGCTCGGTGAGAAAGCCACCCTGAGCCTCTTCAGGCAGATCGGCCTCCGGGCCGTGCGGCACGTAGAGGTGCTCGGCAGCGCTGCCACGGGCACGTTCCATCGCCACCAGTTCGCCGTTGCCCAGTTCCGATTCGTAGCGAAAAGCGAGTGCGCGTTGGCCTATCTCTTCCTTGAAGGCCGCCCAGAACGGCGACTGAAGGAGGTTATGCGTGTCGGTTACTTCGGCCGGATCGATGGCGTGAACGCGCATCGATCCATGATAGGCCGAAACCGCGCCGGGAGCAAGTCCCGGTCGGTTTGATTGTCCGTGGATTTGCCCGCGCCGGCGCCGGCGCGAGTGCACGCGTCATGCCGCGATTTGCTTCTTTCTCGCCAGTTTGTTGGCCAGCGTCGTAAACACGAAGGCCGACCCCAGGGCAATCAGCATGCTGAGCAGGAAGCCGAGCGGGGTGTTGGATACCGTGGGGGCGATAATCGCGGGAACGTAGGCGGTCCCGCGTACGCCAAAGAGTCCCACAAAGAACCCGGAGATACCCGCCGAGGCGATGGCGCCCGCAAACACAAACTTGTTGGAGAACATGAACGGATAGGCCGCCTCAACAAAGGTCCCAAAGCCCACGTTGATCAGAAACCCCGGCGCGGCGAGCGTCGATTCGCTCTTCTCGCGCGGAAAGACAATATTGGCCAGCGTGATGCCCGCAGAGACCATCACCAGTCCGGTCATGTCCACGGCGCCCAGGAAGCTGTTTCCAGCGAGCTCCATTTCAAGGAGAACGATGGGGAGGATGGCTGCGTGGTAGACCCCACCGAGAATCGCCGGCCAGATCAAGAGACCCGCCACGGTGCCGGCGAGTACCGCGTTGAACTCGATTGCGCCCTCAATGATGCTGCGGATTCCGTCGCCAGCCATCAACGCAAGAGGCGCAACCAGGAAGTAGACCGCAAACCCGGCGATCAAGCCCGAAAGACCGCCGGAGACAATGCCCACGGTGGTTGCCGGAAACTTCAGGTGAATGGTGAGGCGCACCAGGTAGTAGGCAAGGATGCCGGCAAGGATACCGCCAATCAGGCCGCCGATGATTCCTCCGTTGGTGGAGAGCACGCCCGCCACGATACCGGCGACGATGCCCACGTCGTCCATGCCGGAGACCTGCTTGGCGGCAATTGCCGCGATCACCACCGGCAGGGCGCCGATCACAATGCTGAAGAGGTCACCCAGTCCGCCGAGGCCGGGTACCCGTGAGAGGGCGAGCAGCAGCGCCATTGCGATGAAGCCCGGCAAAGCGGCCATCATGATGCCGCGCAGTTTGATGCGCGAGAAGACGTCGCCCTGGGCACCGGTAAACGAACCGCTGCTGCCAATCACCGGGGTGTACTTAACCTTCCACTCGCGGCAGATGGCGCTGATGGCGCCAATGGCGCGAGTGCGGTTGGTGCTGCCCGTGGTCCCCGAGGTGGAGATGACGTTGGCTCCTGCCGCCTGAACTTTGGCCATCGAAGTGCCGCCGGTCCCCGCAACGGGAATCTTCTTCGCCACGGCCGCCTTGATGGCCGCGGAGTTGGCTCCCTCGGGATCGCAGCTCACCAGCACCAGGGCGTTAATCGTACCAGCGTTGATCTGCTCGGCAATTTCCGCGTCCATGTCACGCGCGCGTGCGTTCACCTGTTCCAGGGTGCCTTCCTGTACCATCACCAGCTCGCGCAGGTCTGCGCTCCACGACAGCAGCGACGCCTGGGTGGAGGTTTTCGCCTGGTCCATGCTCGATCGCGCGGCCACAAACTGTACCGCACCCAACTCAATGCCCACCGAGCCCGCCTGCGCCGCGATCTCTCCAATAAGGCCGCGCGGATCACTCCCTCCGATGTTGTAGAGGTTGCCGCCGCTGGACCCCAGAACTGCTATTCGCTTGTCCATCCGCTTCTCCCGACATAAGGTGTATAAATATGCGACTGGGATGATAGCACGATTCCCGCTGCAGCAACAGGGGGTTTGGGTAACACCGGTCGCGCCAACGCGCTGTCGGTGGTATAATGAGAGGGAAGAAACGGGAGGCTCCGCATGAAACCACTCATCGTCTATCACAGTCGGCAGGGGCACAACAAGGCGCTGGCCATGACGCTGCAGGAAGAGTTTCAAGGACGGGGCGTCAACGCGGAGTTGGTCCGTATTGAGGCGAATACACAGACCGGCATCGTCCGCTCCTGTATCCGCTCTATCTTTGGCCGCCCCGCGAAGCTGGCATC
>REDM01000073.1 GCA_007693485.1 Spirochaetaceae bacterium | reverse complement strand
CAAGTATCGACGTACGGAATCGGAAACCGGAAATGGAACCGGAACTGGAGAAAATCCATCCGATTCGCGTCACCGCATGGGCGAAGATGAACACCAGCAGTCCCTGATCTCGCCCGCCCTACTCCAGCTCGACCGTCTCGCGATATTCGGGGATGTGGGCGGTAAGCCCGGCCTTCTCGGAGAGGTACTCGCGAAACGCCTCCATCGACGAGAGCTCCCCGTGGTTCAGGAAGACGCGACGCGGCGGCGAGGTGAGGTGAGAGATCCATCTGACGAGCTCGGTTCGATCGGCGTGGCCGGAGAACCCGTTGATCCGGCTTACGCGCGCGCGAACGTCGCGCATCGCGCCAAACAGACGGACCTTCTTCGCTCCGTCAACGAGCTCGCGGCCGAGGGTGCCGTGCGCCTGGTACCCGACAAACAGCAGCGTGCTCTCGGGTCGGTCGATGTTCACCGCCAGGTGATGTTTGATCCGGCCTCCCGTGCACATTCCCGACCCTGCGATTACGATCGCGGTTCCGCGGATATGGTTGATAGACTTCGATTCATCGACACTTGAGACAAGCGTAAGGCCCGGGAACTGGAACGGCGACTCACCGCCGCGCACGAGCGCCTTCATGTCGTCGTCAAAAAGTTCGGGATGCTTCTCGAACACCTCGATGGTCCGCAATGCCATTGGACTGTCGAGAAACGCGACCAGATGGGGAACGAGGTCTTTGCGCAGCAGCGAATTGAGGTAGTACAGGACCTCTTGAGCCCGTTCGAGCGCGAAGCTCGGGATCAAAAGGTTACCCCCTGCCTCGTGCGTCGCGTTGACCTCGTCCGCAAGCAGCTGCTCGATGTCGTCCGGTTCGTGTTCGCGGTCGCCGTACGTCGACTCGAGCACGACATAATCGGCATGTTCAAACGGGTTGGGATCGCGAATGATCGGTCGATCCCACCGGCCCACGTCGCCCGAGAAAAGAATCCTCTTGCGACTGCCGCCGGTTTCGCACTCGAGCAGCACCGAAGCGGCGCCAAAGATATGCCCCGCTTCGCGAAGCGTCGCAGTCACTCCATCGGCAATCGTGACCGGGGTGTCGAGCGACTCGCGCTTAAGGAGCGGAATCACCGCTTCGGCGTCGTCGGTGGTGTAGAGCGGAACTTCCGGGTGTTTGCCGGACCGCCCCTCGGCTTTGTGGCGACGTCTCTTGGTTTCCGCGTCTTCCTGCTGGATCCTCGCCGAATCGAGCAGGATGATCCTGGCCAGCTCTGCGGTTGCCGCGGTACAGTGGATCCGGCCGCGGAAGCCCGCCTTCACGAGCCGCGGCAGCAGTCCACAATGATCGAGGTGAGCGTGCGTCAGCACGACCGCGTCGAGTTCTTTTGCGTCAAACGGGAAGGACTCCCAGTTCCGGCCGCGAAGCTTCCACTCCTGGACAAAACCGCAGTCGACCAGAACCCGCGCCCCGCCGGTTTCGAGCAGCGTCGAGGAACCGGTCACACTTTGCGCTGCACCAAGGAATGTTAATTTCATTCAACGATGATACGCCGTCCCCGCTCGGGTGTCAAAGCCGTTGATCGGAATCGACTTCACCCGCTTTCCGGCATTGCAGGCGGTGACTTCCATTATATGAGAATCAATTATTGACGAATCCGGTAATATACATTAAAAATAACCTACTTACTCTAAAAGTAAGGAAAAATCCGAACTCCACGGAGGCGTGTGTGTTTCTTTTTACCAACGGGTCGGGAGAACGGAGGGCCTCTCGCATTCCCACTATCGCCTTTGGCATTCTGTTTCTCTCTCTTGCCGCAGGGCTCTGCGCACAGGAAGTGCTGCGGGTTTCCGGGGCGACCACCATCCAGCCGGCGGCGGAACGTGCAGCGGCGATATTCTCGGACATTGTCGGTGGTACGGTTCTCGTGCAGGGGGGCGGCAGCGGCGCGGGCATTCGCGATACGCGCGCTGGAACCAGTGCGGTCGGAATGGTATCTCGGGCGTTGACGCCGGCTGAGCTGTCTGATCTGATCGCGATTACCTACGGGTTTGATGCGCTGGTCTTCATTGTCAATCGTGCCAATCCCCTGGATGAAATCTCTCTGGCGGATGTCCGACGGCTCTATTCGGGTCAGGTGAGGACCTGGGATGCGCTTGGCGGATGGGACCAAGCGGTTGTGCTGGTGAACAAGGAAATCGGCCGGGCGACCCTCGATCTGTTTGAAGGGTACTCGGGAGTGGCACACCCCAACCGGCCTCAGGCGGGTCCCGCCGGGCGCGTCGACCCGGGAGCCTACGAAATTGCCTCGAATCTTGAAGCGATGACGCTGGTTGGGGGGATTCCCGGCGCAATAGGATACGTCTCGATGGGCGCCGCGGAGAGCCTTATCGACGCCGGAATGCCGATCAAGGTGCTGCGCCTGGACGGTGTCCGCGCAAGCGCTGCGACCCTCGCTGACGGCAGTTACCCCATTCTTCGCGAGCTCAACCTGGTGGTGCGCGAAGAAACCGAACGCACTCGCGCGTATACCGACCTGTTCTTCGGGCCGGACATTCGATCCTTTATTCAAGCGTCCGGTGTTGTTCCGGCGGATCGATAAACCCCATCAAATAAACTCCATCACAGAGAGGTAAGCGAATGGCTGCTTCAATTCGCATCAAGATAAGCCTTCCGATTCTGGT
>REDM01000114.1 GCA_007693485.1 Spirochaetaceae bacterium | reverse complement strand
AACCCGGACATGATCTCGAAGAAGGCATCGACGTATCGCGGCACGGCTCCCGAGAGCCAGAGTGGCGTCGCGCCCAGCGCCGCGGCACTCGTCCACGACAGCGCGACGAGCAGAAACCCGTCGCGTGGATGCAATTCCCGTTCCGCGTTCCGCAGGAGCAGAAACAGGACGGTGGCACCGAGAAAGGTGACTCCAATGGGAAGCAGGAAGGCGGACAGCAGCACCGTTTCGCCATACAGGAGGGCGACGACGGTAGGGATCAGCATGAAAGCCGCCATCAACGAGAGCAGTACCGCCACGATGCGAACGATGAGCGCAAGGTTCATGGCGCTGCGAAGATCTCCTGCACCTTGTCGACGTGCTCTTTGCCGGTGATCACCACGATGTGGTCGCTGGGGCGGATGATCTGCTCGCCACCGGGAATGATGTGCTGTTCACCGTGAGCCACGGCAAGAATGAGAGAGCCGGGTGGAAGCTTGATCTCCCGAATGGGCTTGTGAGCGGCCCGGCACTGTTCGTCAACGGAGAGTTCGAGGATTTCAATCCGCCCGTCGGCCACGCTGTGCACGCTGGTGACGCTGCCACGACGGATGTAGGTCAGGATATTGTTGACCATCGTGTGCTTGAAGCTCACCGCGACGTCGATGCCGAGGTTGGTTGCGATGGTGGAGTAACCGGCCTGCTTCACCAGCGCAATGGTCCGCCGGATGCCGAGCGACCGGGCGTAGAGCGCGGTGACGATGTTCAGCTCCTGGTTATCGGTTGCGGCAACAATCAGATCGGCTTCGGCGAAGCTCTCTTCGTCGAAGACGTCTTCATCCGAAATGTCGGCATTGATGACCAGCGCATCGGGAAAGCGCTCTGCCAGCAGCTTGCACTTCTGGTAGTCGCGCTCGACGATCTTCACCCTCCGCGTTTGCCCTGAGCGCATCCGGGACCACGCACCGCGCAGCCCATGGTGCACCGGGGCACCAACCAGGAGATGAGAAGAGACTTCTACGCCAACCTTACCGCCTCCGACCACGATCACGCGATTCAGCTCGCGGCGGTCCTTCCCCAGGCGGTGAAAGATCTTGTCGAAGTCGCTTTCGCTCGCCACGAGGTACACGATGTCACCGGCACGAAGAACTGAGGTTCCCGACGGGATGAAGTAGTCTTTCTCACGGTAGACCGCGGCCACCAGAAAGGGTACGGCAATCTCCTGCGCGGCTTCGCGGAGGGTTTTGTCGTGCAACGGGGAGTCCGTCGCAACCGCAACGGGTCGAATCTGAAGCAGTGCGTGCTGAAAGAGCATGACGTCGCTGAGTGCGCCGCGCTCGATGCTTTGGATGATGACCTTCGCGGCTTCGATCTCGGGGTTGACGATGTAGTCGATTCCCAGGAGACCACGCTCGGAAATCCGCGCGGTGGAATACTCGAGGTTACGCACGCGGGCCACCGTTTTCGGGCGCGGGAAATCGCTGTGCACGAGGGCACAAGCGATCATGTTTACTTCGTCGGAATCGGTGACGGCAATGAAGTAGTCGGCCGACTCGCATCCGGCGTCGCGAAGCACTGCGACGTTGTTCCCGACGTCGTTGATGACCATGCAGTCGAGACGATTGGTGACAAAGGCTGCCTGCGCGCGGTCCTTCTCGACCACCACAACGTCCTGGCCGTTGTCGATGAGCTGTCTGGCAATCTGGAACCCGACGGCCCCCGCTCCAACGATGACAACCTTCATGTACCGAAGGTTATATCAGACCCCCGAGGTGGTGTCAAAGCGGGTGCAAAGCTCCGAGAGAGTCTGTACCTCCCGGTCTTCCGGTCGAACCCGGAGAAGCAGCTGGAGCCAGCCACGCGCGGACGAAAAATTCCGGTGCTCAATCGACGCTTTCCCCTGCTCGAGACAGTACCAACAGGTCGACTCATCATCCATCGGAACGTATCCCGGATTGGAGCTGCCCGCTCGCGACGCCTCATCATACGATTGGTAGAATTCGTTATGCCGAGTTACAAACTGGATGAGCCTTCGCGATAATTCCTCATCGTCAACCGCGGCGGGAATCGTCTCGACAATTCCATGGGCAATCAGGTGCTCTTCGGCGAGCGGCAGGTCTTCTTCAACGCAGAGGCACACCGGAAGGTTGGTGAGTCGGAGCGTCTCAACATCCGTCACAACGGACTCCCACTTCGGCGGAACAATGAGCACAATGGCAGAGTACTCTTTGCGCTCGTGCGCACGTATTGCGGCCCCCACCGTGTCCACCGCTTCGACGCGGACCGATCGTTGGGCCAACCCGCTTCGCACTCGGGCAGCGATGTTCTTCCGTTCGTTTGTAACAATGAGCGCTCTCATCGGGTCCGAGCCTACTTCCGCTCTGTGCACCGGTCAAGCGGCGAAACGTCCACCCACGAAAGATTAACGAGATCTTTATGCCCGCGGTCGCTATGATTGGGAATATGGATCGAATTCTCGCGTGTATCTCCTCCGCCCCCTCGTCGCGCAACGTCGTGCTGCGTGCACTGGAAATCGGTGCCCAGACGGGCGCCCGAGTTGTCGCCGTCCACGTACAGGTCCCGCAACGTCACCGAACCACCGATGCCACGGTGGATCACAATATGGCGCTCGCCAGGGCCGGAGGAGCGGAGACGGTCGTATTGCGGGGAAGGGATGTAGCGCGCACTATCGCCCAGTATGCGGAACTGTCCCGAGTTGAGCGAATCGTAGTTGGAAAGAACGAGTCGCTCCCGTCATCACGGCTTCCCCGTCGGCGCGATCTTGCGCAGCGGTTGATCGCGGAATCGAACCAAATTGATGTGCTGGTCGTGCCTGCCGACCCTGCACAGTACCGGCTCAATCGTATAGCTCGTGCTCGTGCCGGTGGTTCGTATCGCGCGCTGACGGGAGATCTGGTCATCACCGGGTTGCTCGTGGCGGCGGCGGTCGCAGCCTCGCTTGCGCTCCGCAATGTGGGATTTGCCGACGCGAACATTGTCATGGTATTCCTCCTTGCTGTATTGGTTGCGACCTTTTTTGTTGGACGGCTATCCGGAATCGTGTCGTCCGTGGGAGGAGTACTCGCATTCAACTTTCTTTTTACGGAGCCGCGGTTCACGCTGGTGGTATATGACACGCAGTATGTCCTGACGTTTGCCGTACTTCTTCTGGTGTCGCTGACAATCAGTGAACTGCTCAGTCGGGTTCGGTCGGAAGCCGCTGCGTCGCGAAGACGTGCGGACCTTACCGTGGCGGTATACCGGTTAACCCGGGCACTGTTGAACCGGTCGGGTGAAGAAGCGGTCGTCAACGAGGCACTCGAGCAACTCGCCCGAGCATTTGGAGGAAGCGCCGTGTGCTATCTGGGGGAGCCGCACGAACCGGGCACCATGGTGCGCGTTCGCGGTGACGCCGGCCTGTTCGATGAGCGGACGGCTTTGTGGGTGTACCAGAACGGGCGCACCGCGAGTGTGGTGGCATCCGGTGCGGAGACCGGAGAAGCGCTTTTCGCTCCGCTCCTGGGTGGCTCGGAGACGATCGGGGTGATCGCAACCGTGTGCGGGCACGACTTCGATGACACTCCGGTTTCGGATCGCCGGACCCTGGTGGAAACCTTTGCCGGCCAGGTCGCACTCGCTCTGGAACGAGAGCGTATTGCGCAGCGAAGCGAAGAGGTGTCCGTTCAGGTTGAAGCGGAGCGCCTTCGAAACTACCTCCTGCGGTCAATCTCTCACGATCTTCGTACCCCTCTCGCGGGCATCGGTGGATCGGCGGCGGTGCTGGCGGACATGGGCACATTGCCCGATGTGGAACAGGTGCGAGAGCTGGCAACCGACATCTATGAACAGTCGACCTGGCTCAGTAACCTCGTGGAGAATCTTCTCAGTCTCACGCGCATCGAGGGGGATGCGCCGGCTATCACAACTTCGGAGGAGACGGTCGACGATCTCGTTGGCTCGGTCATTGCTCGCATGAAGCGACGATTACACAGGCACGATCTGCGAACCACGCTCCCGGACTCGATTGTCACCGTCTCCGTGGACGCAGGCTTGATCCAGCAGGTGCTCATGAACCTGTTGGAGAACGCGTGCCGCTACAGCCCCGACGGATCACGTATCGATCTCGAAGTGGCGCTCCGTGGCGATCGAGTGCAGTTCGCGGTCCACGATACGGGACCCGGATTTGTGGACGAAGACCTCGCCCACCTGTTCGAGAAGTTCTACACCGGACATCGTCGCGACGCAGACGCATCGCGCGGTGTTGGTCTCGGTCTGGCGATCTGCCGTGCGATAGTGGCCGCCCACAGCGGAACCATTCATGCCGGGAATCATCCAGTGGGGGGTGCTCTGGTGACGTTCGAGCTCCGCGGCTGGGCTCAGGGACACGCAGGCGAATGAAGAACAACGCAGTGATTCTCGTTGTTGACGACGAGAAACCGATACGGAACTTTCTGCGGGTCTCGTTGTCCAGTCAGGATTATCGAGTTATCGAGGCGGTTGATGGCCGCGGAGCAATTTCGTTGAGTGCGTCACACATACCTGATCTGATTATTCTTGATCTCGGGTTGCCCGATGTCGATGGGTTGGAGGTTTTGCGCGAACTTCGTCAATGGAGCAGCGCCCCCGTCATCGTGCTGTCCGCCCGCGATGATGACCGCGCCAAGATTGACGCGCTTGATAATGGGGCTGACGACTACCTCACCAAACCGTTCTCGGTGGGGGAGCTGCTCGCCCGCGTGCGGGTAGCGTTTCGACACGTGGCTCGAACGGTAGGTATCGGGAGCGAAACGGAAACCGCGCTGCGGATCGGCCCCCTCCATCTCGATCTGGTGAAGCGAAAGGTCTCGGTTGGCGAGCGGGAGATCCACCTCACGCCCACCGAATACCGACTACTGGTTCATCTTGCCCAACACGCAGGTCGAGTGCTTACCCACGGCGCAATCCTGAAACATGTCTGGGGACCGAGCCGCGAGGGAGAGACGCAGTACCTTCGGGTTTTCATGGCGAACCTGCGTCGGAAGATTGAGGATAACCCTGCCGAGCCGCGATTCCTTCTGACGGAATTAGGGGTGGGGTATCGCCTGGCCGATCAGGACGAAGTGGAGCGATTCCCGGGGGAGCGAGATTGATGCCGGTTGTTTCGAATTCTGGAGCCTGCGCGACGGAGGATTCGTTCGTACTGGAGCACTCCCCATACGAACCCAACGCTTGCCGCGGCGAACAGAAGGAGAAGACCGACATCACGAAGCGCGATGGCTACATTCATCCCGTTCATCGTATCGCGTGAGCGGTTCAAGGGAGTGTTCAGAAAGGGCCGCACGGCATCAAGATTCCATAAGGAAGGCCGGTTCTCACGAAACGGTCATCTGCGGCTATCTGATCCGTTTGCGCAAAGAACGTCGATTGGGTGAGCCGAGCACCTGTGCGAGCCTCCCAAAGATGCTCCGCTTTCCGGTATCAGCGGACGGGCCGGCCGCTGACGGCGGTTCGCTTCCGACGTTCGGTGGTGGTTGAACGATGCCGTCTGACGGTGCGGGGATGGTAGCAATATCCGCCTCTCTCCCAACCACCAGCACTGTGTCACCGCTGCCAAACTGATACGCCGGTGAGATGAAATCAAATTGCGCGGCGCCATGCCGACGAACAGCGAGTATGTTGATCCCATGCTTCTTTCGAAGATCCGCCTCGATCACGGTCTTGCCGGCAAAGGTATCGGGGAGCCGTACCTCCGCGATCACCAGGCCCTCGCTGATTGGAAAAAAGCTCGACAGGGCCGACGAGATCAACGGGAGTGTGATCCGCTTCGCGGCTTCACGATTCGGGTAGACCACGTCCGTAGCGCCCACGATGCTCAGAATCTCGCCGTGCTGCTCGGTCTCGGCTTTTGCAATGATTCGCTTGATTCCGCGTTTCTTGAGGTAGTTGGTCACGAGGATCGACGCTTCGGTTTTGTCGCCCAGATCCACGATGGCAGCGTCGATTGTCGTGGGAACCAGCTTCTCGATCAGCTCCTGCTTGATCACGTCGGCAATATACGCAGCGGCCACAACGTCCTTGAACTCCTCGATCACTCGTTGGTCGCGGTCGATGATCAGTACTTCCACGTCCTCATATTGCAGTAACTCTTCCAGTACCCGCGAACCAAAGTGACTCAATCCGATAATCGCAAACTGTTTCATCCCGTCTCTTCCTATCCGATGAGGATTTCGCCCGTCGGGTACCCGATCAGGCGTTCGCCGCGACGCCGGGTCCGCGGCATGGCCAGCGAAATGAGGCCGACCCGGCCGGCAAACATCGTGAAGATGATCACCACTTTCCCCGCATCCGACAGCGAGTCGGTGATTCCCATGGAGAGCCCCACGGTGCCAAACGCGGAAAACGCCTCGAACAGCAGCACCACCAGCGCCGTTCCTTCGCTCAATAGTTCCCGCTCCGTGATGGTCAACAACAGAGAGGACACCAGGACAATCAACAACGCCTTGATGAGCAGACCGTGCGCCTTTCCCACCAGCGATGCGGGAATTCGTCGCTGGCCGAGGCGGATGTCTCCGTTGTCGTCTCCCGTGACCACGGCAGCGGCCAGTACAATGAGCACGGTGGTGACCTTGATGCCGCCCGCCACCGATCCGGGCGCCCCGCCGGTGAACATGAATACCATGGTCAACAGCAGCGATGCGGGGCTGAGCGCGCCCTGATCGACCGTATTGAACCCTGCGGTCCGCGGGGTGACGCTCTGGAAGAGCGCGGCCATCGCGGCGCGGCCTCCGCTCATGCCGGCGAAGACGCCGTCGCCCCGCTCAAACGCGAAGAAAAGCGCCGTTCCCAACACGATGAGAACCGCCGTTGCCGCCAACACCGCCTTGGTGTGCAGCGAGCGTCGTCTGCCGCGCACGCGACCGCTGATCAGGTCCTGCTGCACCACAAAGCCAATCCCGCCAACAATAATCAGCACCATGATGGGGATGGTAACCGCATGATTGAATACAAACCGCTCGAGGCTGTCGGGGAAGATGGAAAACCCCGCGTTGCAGAACGCCGAGATGGTGTGAAACAGCGCGGTGAACAGCGGCGCTTCGATCCCGGCGCGGCTGAACGCCATGCCCAGCAGTAGCACCCCCGCGGCCTGTACCGCCACCGTTAACCGAACAATGCTTCGCACGATGCGTTTTGGGTCAAAGTCCACCTGATCCACGTAGTATTCCTGAATGATGGTGCTGCTGCGCAGCGACATGCGCGAGACGGGAATCACCAGGTAGATGGTGGAAAAGGCAATGATGCCCAGGCCGCCGGCTTGGATGATCAGCATGATCACCGTCTGCCCGAAGCGGGTGAAGTCCGCGGTATTGATCGTGATGAGGCCGGTCACGCAGACCGCCGAGGTAGCCGTAAAGATCGCGTCGATGATCCGGATCCCGCCGGGACCCGGCCACGCCGCGGGCAGTGCCAGCAGGATCGACCCGAGCGTGATCACGGCGATGAAGTAGGAAAACAGAAAGGCCCTTCCGGAGCCGATGAACCGCCGCAGTCGTTCCATGCTGTTCCAGACGGTATCAGAACCGGAGGTCGCGTGCAAGGCGCGGGCTTCCGGTTCGGCTCGCCGAGGTGAGGTCAAGCCGGAGCGTCAAACGCCGAAAATCAAGAGAGATGATGCGAACAGGAACTCCGATTCTGATTGCTCTGCTCATGGCTGCAGCCACGCCGCTCGCCGCAGACCCGCTTCTGCTCGGCGCGGACGACGTGCGGATCGAGCAGAGCCGCGAAGGCGGCTACAACCTGTTCGTGCGTGCGCGCGCCGGGATCGGCTCGATTCTCATCACCGAGTCCACCGTTGACCCCTCCGGGCGCGAGGCAAACTACGCCCTGCGGAATCCCGAATGGCACCCGGTCAACGGAGACGAGCCACGCAAGCTCGACGGCCGGTTTCTGAACGCGCAGGCGCAGGGACGTTACTTCCTGGTCAGTTCCACCGTGCGCGAGGTTCCCGGCTTTGGCGCCGCCTTTCAGGTCTTTATTCCCTACGTGGTGGAGTACGGCTACCCGTGGGCGCGTATGGGGGACCTCTTTCTGGGCGACAACAGCTGGATCAACATCCGTACCTTCAGCCTGCCGTTTGCCGACTACCAGGGCGCCTTCCGCGACAACCCCTTCGTGATCCGCGTCATGCAGCCCACGCCCGAAGAGCCCACACCGCGGGAGCCCGAGCCGGAGATTCCTCCCGAGCCGGACGAACAACCACCGGCCGACGAGACCGACCACCTGCCGCAGGCCGTTGAGGCGTTCTCGGCTCTCGCCGAAGAAACCGACGGCGAGATCGTCACCATCGAAGAGGGGCGGGAGCTGGTAGAGACCATCCAGACGATCCTGGACGAGACCCCGGATGGCGGGCTCGACCTGGCGCTGGTGATCGACACCACCGCCAGCATGCAGGCATCCATCCGGCACGTGCAGCAGGAGCTGGTGCCGATGCTGCTCGCGGACCTGGAGCGCCACGATCCGCTGCGCGTGGGCGTGGTGCTGTTCCGCGACTACTACGACGAATACCTCGTGCGCCATCTTCCCTTTCAGGATGACCTCTCCATGGTGCAGCAATACGTGAACCGCGCCCGTGCGATGGGCGGCGGCGATATTCCGGAGGCGGTCTACGAAGGGATCTACACCGCCCTGGTTCGCCTGGAGTGGGTGCAGAATCAGCGGATGATCATTCTCATTGGCGACGCGCCGCCACACCCGAGACCGCGCGGGGGCGTGACCCGCGACATGGTGTTTGCCGAGGCGGCCGAACGCTCAGTGACCGTCCACGCGATCCTGCTGCCCCACCCGTAGGAGGCCATTGCATGAGAACCAATCGATTACGCGCTTTTTTCCCGTCGGCCTCCGGACTCATCCTCGTCGCGTTCGCCGTACTGGGCGCTGCGCCGCGGGTTTCCGCGCAGGTGTCGCCGCCACCGGCTGCGTCGCGGACCGACCTCGTCGTGGCGCTTCACGTCGCCACCCCGGCGTGGATCCACGAGCAGTACGACATGGTGGCAGCCGCGCTCCGCCGCGACGCCTTCGGCTGGACACCGCTCATGGTTGCTGCCGCGGGCAACCGCGATCCGCGAGTTATTGACGCGCTGCTCGAGCGCGGGGAGCGGATCGACGCGCGGAGCCTCGACCACTGGAGCGCACTGATGTTTGCTGCTGCGTTTAATCCCGAACCCGCGGTTGCGCGCGCGCTGATTGCTGCCGGAGCGGATCCCAACGAGCGAACCCGCGACGCGTGGTCGGCCCTCTTCGGCGCCGCGCGCTACACCGGCGAGAATCTGCGATTCAACGCGCTGGAGGCCGTGGAGGGCGGGGTGGGGCTGAGCGTGGTGCCTTCCGATGAGCGCGGGTGGACGCCGCTCTTTTTTGCGGCTCGATTCAACCGGGAGTCCGCGGTTTCCGATGCGCTGATCGCTGCCGGAGCCGACGCGGACTCGCTCGACGAGTACGGGCGGTCCGCGGCGAGCTATGCCCCAGCCGGATCTCAAGCGCTTGCGACAAATCGCAGGTAGATCGCCGTTCCCTCTGAATTGACCACCGTCAACTCAGCGCGCAGCTGGGCGGCCAGTGCCGCGATAATGGTAAAACCGGTGGTTGTTGCCTGGCGGATGTCCGTGCCGTGGGGAATGCCCACTCCGTTGTCCCGCACCACCAGCTCAACTTCGTTGTTGGTCTGCCTCACCGATACCTGGATCCGCGGAGATTCCGGAGGTGGCAAGAACGCGTGCTTGAACGCGTTGGTGAGGAGCTCGGTCAGCATCAGCCCGCAGGGTACCGCCTGGGTGATCGAAAGATAGACCTGATCGCGGTCACCGTCCACCTGGATCTGCGCGCCCACCGTGTTGTAGACGCTCGATACCTCACGCACCATGTCTTCGGTGTAGCCAACCAGATCGATGCGGGCAAAGTCCTCCGAGCGGTAGAGCCGCTCGTGAATCTGCGCCATGGCGAGCACGCGCTGACGAATGTCGCGCAGCAGCTCGTCGGGATTGGCGCGATTGGTATTGCTCAGGCTCACGAGGCTCGCTACTACCTGGAGGTTGTTTTTCACCCGGTGGTGCACCTCTTTCAGCAGCGCCTCTTTCTCTCGCAATGAATCTGCCAGCGCTTCCTGGGCACGCAGGCTCTCGGTGATATCTCGCGTGATCGTGAGCACGGATTTCACCTGGTAGTGCTCGTCAAACTCCGGTACGGCACGCATCTCGAAGTCCCTCAGGAGTCCGGAGGCGTTGGGAAAACAGAAAAGCTCCACGGTGGGTGAGGCCGTTTCGATCACGGTTTCCAATGCGTTGCGCCACTGTTCGGCAAGTGCGGGCGGCATGCCAAGGTCGGAATGGGTCTTGCCGATGAACTCGCTCTGTGGAATGCCGGATACCCGTTCGCCTTCGCCGTTGACGAAGGTGTGTCGCAGGTTGCGGTCAAATCGAACGATGATGTCGGGGGCGTTCTCCGTAATGGCGTGCAGTTCCCGTTGCCGTTGACGAAGCTCTATCCTCGCGAGACGCATTCGTCGGCGGGACCGCCACAGTGCCGCAATCAGTACCGACTGCAGCGTCAGGAAGGCGAGAGCGCCGACGATGTAGGGCCAGTACTGCTGGAAGGGAGAGAGGCGGCGATCGTAGAGCACCGCGCCTGGCGGCAGCTCACGCAGTGGTACCCCGTTTTGGCGCAGCCGGGGATAGTTGAACATGGCAACGTTGGGACTCTCCATTACCGGCGGGATGTTTGCCGGTGATTCGCCGGCAAGCACCCGAAGCGCGAGATCAGTGGCCGCGTGTGCCTGCTCCGTGGCGGACGAAACCACCCCCGCGAGCGCACCCGCACGGATGGTGAAGTCCCAGAGGCTGAACACCGGCACATCGGTGGCGCTTTCAATCAGCCGATAACTCTCCCGAACCGACAACCGTCCGCCGTCGGCACCGCGAAAGAGGCTCAGATAGAGAATGGCGTCGTTGTCGCCGAGCCTGGAAAGGGCATCGATCATCTCCGGTGCGGTCAGGTCGTACAACTCAATGAACGTAACGCGCGACTCGTAGCGTGGCCGAATCACTTCAAAGCGCTCTACGTTCAGTCGGCCCGTGAGCGACCCATCGCTGATGACCGCAAAGCGTTCGGTCCGCGGGCGCAGCGCGAGCGCCAGGTCGAGCGTTTTCTGGATATCGAGCGCTTCGTTTACCCCGGTGTAGTCCGGGCGCCCTTCCAGCCGGTACGGTTCAAAGTCGTTGACACCGCAGAAGACCACCGGGGTCCGGCCAAAGATCCGGTGCTTGCGCTCGAAGAGAAAATCGAGCGCGGGATCGTCGGTTGCGATGATCAGGTCAAAGGAGAGTCCTGCTTCGGGGTATCGGTGGCGATAGAGCTGCTCCAGTACCTCGAAGGTGTCGGCGGTATGGCGCCGCTGGGTATCCATGTACTCCACGTAGAGCTCGATGTCTTCGTACGGGTGGAAGCGCTCCGTGAAGGTCGCCTGGAGCGCGTCGTTCCAGTCGTAACCGGGGTGGTAGGAGTGAAGCAGGAGCACGCGTCGAGGTGCCTCCGCGGACAGTGAACCCAACGGAAGCAGCAGCAGCGCGAGCGTCGACAGCATGAGCCAATGCGCACGGTGTACGGTATGAAGCGAGGTACCCATCGGCCACAGTATACGGTATTTTCGTGACAAACGCACGTATTTGATTCTATGGCGCTTTCGGCAGAAACGAGCGGAAGTTTCACCCGGCGCCGCGGGGCTACGACTCGGCTTCCCCCTCGTCTGCGTCGGCGATGGAGGGCGGGCAACCGCTCATGGCGGCCCACTCGCGGTTGAAGGGGCCGATCCGGTCGGGCACCATGTAGTAGCGGTTGGAGAAGTTCCAGAGCGTGTAACCCGAGGCGCACGCGTTGCGCGACCCCTCGAGCTGGCGCATGAGATACTCGGTGTAGCGCGCGCGATCCATGGAGAGCTCACCACCAATCAGGAAGGCCTGCACGTAGGGCCGGATCAGGGATCGGCCTTCGACCAACTCCCGTGACCGACGCGTGCCCTGATAATAGATCGCTTCCGCCCACTCGAGGTAGTCGGCGATGCGCAGGAAGTCGCGCGGGAAGTGGGACGGATAGTACATGGGCGAGATTACGTCCACGTAGTGGGAGACCATCTCGATACTCTGCCCGATCCAGTTCCCCATGCGATACCACGAGTTGAACCCGTAGAGATCGGTGCTGATGGGGATCGTGATCTCTTCGCGTACGCGGCGCAGGAATGACTCCAGCGCGTCGATGCGGGTCATGCCCGGGCGCTGCGACCGGTACGATGCCAGGGCGAGGTTGCCGTCTGAAGGAAAGCGGATGTAGTCAAACTGGATCTCATCCACACCCAGTTCCTGAAGCTCCCGGCCCAGGGCGATGTTGTACTCCCAGACAAAGGGATCAAAGGGATCAACCCAGAACTCGCGCTGCACCATGCGCTCAGCCTGCGTCTCCGCGTTGATCTCGCGTATCAGGTTTCCCCAGGGGGCGTTGGCCTGCGTGTTCCAGACGGCGTGGCGGTTGTTGTCGTAGCGGAAGAGCACCGCGTCCTTGAAGACCACCACCCGGGCGATCACGGAGATTCCCTCGGCGTGGGCGCGGGAGATCAGCTCCGCCATGTCAAAGCGGGGACGAACCGCGCGGGTGCGGCGGAAGAGATCCACCTGCGAGTTGTAGGTGATGTAGCCTTCGTCGTCTTTCACGTCGACCACGATGGAGTTCATACCGTGGCGACGGACAAAATCCAGATGCGCCTCAAGCCGCGCGCCCGAAGCGTGATCGGGACGCACGTAGATTCCCGTGAGATCGGCCACAGCGGCAAGCCGCTCGCGCGCTTCCGGAGTAGGGCCCGGACGACCCAGGCTCACCGGCGTCTCTACCGCGTGCCACTGGTCTGCTTCGCGGCGGAAGTGGCCGTGCGGCCCCACCCCGTGCAGCCGCCCCGCACCGTCGAAGTAGAGCGACCCGAGCCGGATCCCGTCGGGCAGCGCCACCTGGGTCACGCGGCCGGTGCCGCTGTGGTATCGAAAGAGTCCGTACCCAAAGCCCAGCGACACGTAGAGCTCCCGCTCATCCGAAGGATTGATTGCCACGCCTGCGATCTCTTCGTAGAAGTTGGCGCCGCGAAACAGCGGACTGTTCTGCAGGGGGAGCCGCCGCCAGCTTCGACCGCCGTCCGGCGATTCGAAAATGCCGTTGAACGAGGTGCCAAGCACCACCCGAGCCGGATTGGACGGTGAGAGCGCCACCGAGGTCAGGTAGTTGG
>REDM01000005.1 GCA_007693485.1 Spirochaetaceae bacterium | reverse complement strand
CGGGGCCTGGCTTGCCTGCTGACCGCCGGCAAATACCCCGCTCACGGCAACCGCCGCCAGCAACAGGACGATGAGGAAGGTTCTCATTCGCTTCATGGATAACTCTCCTTTTTGGGACGTTCTCAAACGATCTGAAACGTTCACTCAAGAGTGTTCGTTTTGTTTCGTTTGTGTTCATCACGGTATCATTGGTTTTGTCTGCCGTCAAGAAAAAGTTTTTCGGGTATACTATGGGCATGTTTGCGCTCGAACGCATCCGCGTGATCAAGAAGTACCTCACCGAACACGAACAGGCGGAGGTGCAGGCGCTGAGCGGTCTGCTGTCCGTTTCCGAGGTGACGGTTCGCCGCGATCTGATGAAACTGGAGCACGAAGGCTTCCTCACCCGTACCCATGGCGGCGCGATGATCAACCCGCCCGATGAGAAGACCGAGCCGCCCCCGATTCCTCCTGTTGACGGGGAGACCGGCCGGAGACTCGCCGAGCTCGCGGCAATCGGGGTGCGGCTGATCCGCGACGGCGATTGCGTGATGCTCGTGGACGGCGAGGTCAACGCCCGGATCGCCGAGCGACTGGAGGAGAAGGCTGACGTCACCGTTCTCACAAACGATGTGCGCATCGCCTCGCTGGTGGCACGCCAGCCGCGAAACCGGGTCGTGCTGCTGGGCGGCGACATGGACCCCGGTGGTTCGGCCGCCTACGGATCCATGACCATCGAGAACGCCCGCCGCTTTCACGTGGAGCAGCTCTTCATTGAGGTGGACGGCATCACCCCCAATCTGCAACTCACCGTTGCCGAACAGAAGAAAGCCGATCTCGTCACCGCCGTGGTGGAGCACGCGGCGCGGTCGATCATCGTCTGCCCCGCTGACCGCGTCGGCCACAACGCGTTCTACCGGTTTGCCGGCCTGAAGCTGGCCGACGCGGTGATCACCAACGCTTCGCTCTCGGATGAGTACAAGAGTCGGCTCTTCGCCGAAGATCTGGCCGTGTTCACCGCAATCGACGTCTTTGAGGGGAAGGTGTGAGGTGATTGTCCCCCGCATGGAGGTCACCAACCTCTCCCGGGTCTTTCGGGGAGACTTCGCACTCTCGCGCATCAATCTGGACGTGATGCCCGGAGAGGTCCACGTCATCGTCGGGGAAAACGGATCGGGCAAGTCGGTGATCATGAAGACCATCACGGGGCTCTTCGCCCCCGACTCAGGAGAAGTGCGCCTCGACGGCACCCCGGTTCGGTTTTCCTCACTCCACGAGGCGCGGGCCGCGGGCGTGATCTACCAGCACCAGGATCTGCAGCTGTTTGACAACATGAGCGTGGCGGACAACGTCTGTCTGGAGAGCATGGGGCGAACCTACTCCGAGATGCGTTCACTGATGCGCTGTCGCGATATCTTCGCCGAACTCGAAGTGGGGCTGCAACCGTCGGCGCTCCTGGGAACCCTGGGCTACGCCGAAAAACAGCTGGTGGCGGTGATCAAGACGCTTGCCACCCCGGCCCGGGTGGTCATTCTGGACGAGCCGAGCTCCGCGATGTCAGAGTCTGAGCGTGAGGTGCTGTTCCGCATCGTGCGCGCGCTGCGCACCCGGGGTACGGGCGTGTTCTACATCTCGCACCGGCTCGACGAGATTCGCGAGATTGGCGATCGGGTCTCGGTGATTCACCGCGGCCACCGCGCGGTCACCAGCCCCGTACACGACGTCAGTCGCACTTCGCTGGTGCGGCTCATGACGGGTCGTTCTCACCACCATCGCTACCCGCGCACGGAGGTGGTCTCCGGCCCGGTAGTGCTTTCCGTGCGCCACCTTCGCAGCGACCCCGTACTCAGCGATATCTCGTTTGATCTGCACAAGGGGGAGATCGTGGGCATCACCGGGCTGATGGGCTCGGGACGCACCCGGCTCGCCCACTGCCTGATTGGCGAGCAGCCGGTGCAGGCGGGAACGGTCACAATCCGCGGAAAGGCCACGCGCATCACCACGCCCGGCGAGGCGCTGGCCCACGGGGTCGTGCTGGTGCCCGAAGACCGCATTCACGACGCGCTGTTTTCCCGCTTCGACCTCACCTCCAACGTCACCATCTCCAGCCTGTCTCGCTTTCGCACCCGATTCGGCCTCGACCTGCCCACCATCCGCGATCTGGTGCGTGACTACGCCGAGCGCCTCGCCATCAATCCGGGACTCCCGGACGACATCGTCGGCGAGTACTCCGGCGGAAATCAGCAGAAGGCGATTGTCGCCCGCGCCTTCATGAACCGCGGCACCATCTACCTGCTGGACGAACCAACCCGGGGAGTGGACGTGGCCGCCAAGGTCGACATCTACAACGCGATGAACGATCTGGTGGCAAAGGGGGCATCAATCATCCTCTTCAGCTCCGAGATCGATGAGATCCTCGGCATGGCCGATCGCATCATGGTGCTGGCAAAGGGCCGGATCGCCGGGGAGATGAGCCGGTCCCAGGCGACCAAAGAGGCCATCCTCAACCTGGCAACCGACGACTGAACCGTCGTTTCACCACACGCGATCCGGGTCAGCGACGGCGTAGCTCGTTCAGCCCTGGCCGTAGTAGGCGCCGGCGCCGTGCTTGCGCAGGAAGTGTTTCTCGGTGAGAAACGTCGGTGCCTCGGGGGCCACCGGATTGAGTGCAAGCGTATCAAGCGCCATGCGGGCAACTG
>REDM01000006.1 GCA_007693485.1 Spirochaetaceae bacterium | reverse complement strand
CGGTGTCTTCAAGATAGTCGGAGACGCGCAGCATCAGGTACGCCAGGCCGAGCGACATACCGATTTCCGCCGGCAATCGGCGCATCGAGAGGTAGAAGGTACGGCTGGTGTTCCGCAGGATCTGCCAGTAGTCGACACTCACACTCATCATCTCCTCACGGCACGGCGTGATACTATCACGATTTCCGCGGCTGCTCAAACCGGAATCCCGAGGTGGTGGAGCGGTTAACCCCCGTGTTGCGCCGATTCGGCTGACGGCGTATGATACAGGGGACGGGTTATCGGAACGGCAAGGAGGAAGATATGAATATTCGTTTAGTCTTACAGGAGGGCGTCGATCTTGGTCGGAAGAACGTGTTTGCGTTTATCCCGGTCCTGGTTTCGTCCATTCTCACCTGGCTCATCAGCCTGGTCACCGTGGGTTCATCGGGAACCCAGATGATGCAGGGTACCCCGGGTGCAATGCGCGCATCGATGACCGGCATGGCGATTGGCGCAATTCTCACCGCAATCATCTCCATGCTTGCCCACGGCATGACGGTATTGATGGCCGGGCGGGCGCTCGACGGGCAGCCGGCCGACCTGAAACAGGCGTTCAGCAAGACCACCGAGCGAATCGTTCCGCTGCTGATGGCGTCGGTTGTGGTTGGCGTTCTGCTGGGGATTGGCTTCATGTTGCTGGTGCTTCCCGGACTCCTGATCGCCTTCTTCCTGATGTTCACCTTCGTTGCGCTTATGGTGGATGAACTCGGAGCCTTCGAGTCGCTCGGACGCAGCATTCAGGTCATCAAGGGACGGCTGGTTGACTGCCTGGTGTTCTTTCTCGTGCTGATTGCGCTGGGTTTTGTATTTGGTCTGGTGAACCTCATTCTCACCCGAATCCCCGTTCTTGGGGTGATTCTTGGTATGGTGGTGTGGGCGCTCTTCGCAGGGTACTCATCGATGCTGCTGGTCATCGCCTACCGTGAGTTGAAGGGCAGCGTTGCGACCGACGAAGCCGCGGCCTGAAACAGCGTTCATTACCTTGACCGTGGGCGGGGCACGGCCCTATCTTTTGCCGAACCATGGCAAAGCAGTCGGCCGGCCCCTGCATCACGATCCGCGGTGCGCGTCAGAATAATCTCAAGAACCTGAGCCTTGACCTCCCCCTCTCCCGACTGATCGTCGTCACCGGCGTGAGCGGATCGGGGAAGTCGTCGCTCGCCTTTGACACCCTCTATGCGGAGGGTCAGCGCCGGTACGTCGAGACCTTTTCCGCCTACACGCGACAATTCCTCGACCGGATGGACAAGCCGCAGGTAGACCGCATCGACGGGATCCCGCCGGCGATTGCGATCGACCAGACCAACCCGGTACGAACCTCGCGTTCCACCGTGGGCACCATGACCGAGCTCAACGATCACCTCAAGCTGCTCTTTGCACGGGCGTCGACGCTCTTCTGTCGCGGGTGTGCGCGTCCGGTTGGCAGAGACACCCCACAGACGGTGACCGAGGCGCTCTTCGCCGCAGAGCCAGCGGGTGCGCGCGTGGTGATTACCTTTCCGGTGCGGGTGCCTGATAACTTTACCGAGACCGAAATCATGGCCATCCTCGCCGAGCAGGGGTATCAGTCGATTCACGCTCGAGAGGGGGTGGTGCTGGATGTGGTGCAGGATCGCACTACCCTCTCCGCGGGAAACCGACAGCGCGTTGTGGAGGCCGTCGAGGCAGCCATGCAGCACGGTCATGGTCGGGTCTCCGTCTGGCGCGTGTCCGGCCCCGATGACCAGGGAAGCCCCGAGCGCTTCTCGTCTGATCTGCACTGCGCGCACTGCGATATTCACTACCGCGACCCCGTGCCCAACCTCTTCTCATTCAACTCGCCGCTTGGAGCCTGTCCCGCGTGCCGCGGTTTTGGCCGGGTGATCGACATCGACTTGAACCAGATCATCCCCGACCACTCGAAGACGCTGCGCGCCGGTGCGATCAAACCGTGGCAGAGCGCGAGTTACCGCGAATGCCAGACCGATCTGCTGAAATTCGCGCGTCTGCGCGGTATCCCTGTCACCACCCCGTGGGCCCGCCTTACGGAAGAGCAGCAGGAATGGGTGATCGAGGGGGAAGGGGAGTGGGACGACGGGGTCTGGTACGGGGTGCGGCGCTTCTTCAAGTGGCTCGAGACCAAGAGCTACAAGATGCACATCCGGGTACTGCTCTCCAAGTACCGCGCCTACACGGAATGTATGGTTTGCGGCGGTGCCCGCCTGAAACCGGATGCGCTGGACTTTCGGGTCGAAGGCCGGACGATCCGCGACCTGATGCTGCTGCCGATCGACCAGTGTCTCACGTTCTTTCAGCAGATGACGGAAAAGGACGATGAGCCCACGGCCCTCCTGCTCGCGGAGATCCGTGCCCGGCTTCGCTACCTGGTAGATGTTGGACTGGGCTACCTCACCCTCGACCGGCAGTCACGCACCCTCTCCGGCGGTGAGGTGCAGCGCATCAATCTTACGACCGCGCTCGGAACCTCGCTGGTCAATACACTCTTTGTTCTGGACGAGCCGAGCATTGGACTTCATCAACGCGACGTCCAGCGGCTGATCGCGATCCTGACCCGTTTGCGCGATCTGGGCAACACCATCGTGGTGGTGGAACACGACCCTGAGGTTATCCGTGCAGCCGACCTGGTGATCGATATGGGGCCCCAAGCGGGAGAGGCGGGCGG
>REDM01000007.1 GCA_007693485.1 Spirochaetaceae bacterium | reverse complement strand
CCGATTTCACCCGGCAATGCAAGCGAAAACGATTATTTAGAGTTTTTTGTAGTCAGCTCCGTTTTCGTGTCGGACGTGCTGCGATGGTACCAGAGGGCGAGCAGGGTGCAGATTGCGGTTACGGAGGTTTCGGTTCGCAGGACGCGGGGGCCGAGTCCAGCGGAGACCCAGCCGTCGGCGACAAACCCCGCGCGCTCGGCGGCGGTCCACCCTCGCTCGCAGCCCACCGCAACGGCAACCGCAGGTGGAGGCGCCGCATCAAACCCCACCACCGAGTCCGCGCGATTATGCAGCGCCTCATCGAGAACCAGCCGCAGCGCCACGCCCTCCTCGGCCACCAGGGCTCGCGCGGCTGCGGTTGATTCCGCGCGCACCACCTCGGTCAGCCGCACCGCGCCCGCGATTGATGCGCCGTCGATCAGGAGATCTCGCACCGTGTCACCCTGCCACAGCGAACTCGCGAAGTAGCTGCGCTCCGAGAGATCGCTGTTGCAGACAATCAGCCGCCCTACCCCCACGGAGCAGAGGTCGCGGATGACCCGCTTGAGCACCAGGGGTCGGGGATGTCCGAGCACACAGGTGATGGGCAGGAGGGGCGGACCGGCCTGGTCTTCCCACCTGCACGCGAGCACCGCCCCATCGCGTCCGATTGCGGTTACCGTAGCGGTGCCGATCGGACCGTCAATCACGCCCACCGCAACCGTGTCACCCACCTGCGCCTTGAGCACGGTACGCAGATGCACCAGGCGAGGATCAAAGGGCGCAAGCGGACGGTCGATCTCGTCTGCAGCGAAGAGAATTCGATTCACCGGCCCGCCCTACCGACTCAGTTGCGACCGGGCGAGGGCGAGATAGCGGGTGATTTCGTCCAGAAAGTTTTTTCTGGCCCCGAGCAGGTGCTGAACCAGCAGGCCGTCGATGAGGGGCAGAATGATGCGTGACAACGTGGAGTAATCGGTCTCCTGATCGTCATCGTTGATCTTTCGCAGCCCCTCCTCGATCAATTCGGCCCACTTGTCGTACTCCTGTACGAACCGCGCTTTCAGCGACGAATCGGCGGTCAGCGCTTCCTGAATCAGATAGACGTGAATGTGCCCACGGGTCTCCGACGAGATGATGGTTCGAAAGACCACCTTGAGCAGCTCTTCGGGTTGCAGTCCTTTGCGACTCCCTTCGATCCAGGTGAAGATCTTGTCGGTGATAAATCGCATGTGCCGCTCGCTGATGTCAAAGATCAGCCCACCCTTCGACGGGTAGTAGTAGTAGAGCGTACCCTTGCTGATCCCCACCTCCCGGGCGATGTCGGCGAGGCTGGTATTGGCGATGCCGTTCTCGATGATGAGCCGGGACGCCGCCTGGATGATCTTCTCCCGGTACCCGGACCGTTTGGTTCGTGCCATGCGCCTTCCCTATGTCACGGTGCCGGTCTGCAAAAAATCCCAGTCAACGGCAACGTCAACCGTGGCTCCCGAGGCTGCGGTGAACCGCACGCTGCCGGGAGCAAAATTGGCGCGCATGACGCGGTCGAAGCCGGTGGGAACCCGCGTCACACCCTGAATGTAGTTCACCGTTGTGGGCTTCCTGGGTGACAGAGAAACCACCGTGGGAACCCCAGCTGCGCTGATGGGATTCTTGCGGGCCGACGGGGCGAGCCCCTCGGCGAGGTAGCCGCAGATATCTTCCAGACCGATGCAGAGATTGCGGCCGTTCCACGGTGCGCCATGGCGGCCGTGGTTTTCCATCCAGAAGAGCGTTACCGGAAGGAGGCGTGGGTCCTTGAGCGAATACCAGAGGTAGCCGCCCCCGGGAAAGACCGCCGTTGTCCACGCAGGAACCAGGGTGGAGTTGCCACGCGGCTTCTTCCCACCGGAAGCGGGAACGGCGTGACGCGATACAACGCCGGCGATATCGCAGTATCCCGGCCGAGCCGGGAAGACCGTCAGGTCGGTGAATGAGGGATCTTTCCAGATGGTGGGGACCTTCTCCAGGGATCGAAACGGCTTGCTTCCGTCGAGACTCAGGTATTCTCCGTCAACGCTATGATTGGGAACGGCAGGTCGTGCGAGGCCGAAGCTGATCGGGCTGGTGGAGATGAGCATGCCACCGGGTCCGGTTCCCGCGCTGAGCGTTGCATGGTGTCCGAGGGTGGTCTTGCCGGAGTAGCCGATAAGCTCGTGCTGGGTATAGACCGCGTTCTGCGCGTCCTTGAGCATGATGCGCTTGATCACCTCGCCGGGGCGCACGGTGGTCTTCATGCGAGCCGAGAAACGGGTAATGCCATCGCTGTGGGACACATCCGCTGCCGACCAGAGCGCGGTGGCCGGTTCTCCGTGAACCACGTGCGTCTCGCCCTGGTAGCGGTTGTCGGCACCAAAGGGCATGCAGAAGAAGTCTCCCCGAAGCGGTTTCAGCACCGGTTCATCGATCTGCACCTGTTCTTCCTGCCACGGGCTGACGTAGTAGGGTTGAACCGGTTTTTTGGTATCGCGACAGAACAGCACCGGCGCCATCATGCCCCCCTGGATCGTGAGCGAGAGTTCGATACTTTGGGACTCAACAATCCACGAACGCTGCGCGGCTACCGTGCGGATTTCGGGTTTCATGATGCCTCTCCTTTCGGGTGATTCTTCAGTATACGACCAAACGCCGGTTTTCGCCACCGAAAGCTGAGAACCCGCAGCGGTCCACGGTACGCTTGTTCCCGATCCCCCGGGCCGCTATA
>REDM01000279.1 GCA_007693485.1 Spirochaetaceae bacterium | reverse complement strand
AGTTGGAGGACGGTGCCGGCAACGACCGGCCGTTTGGGGTCAACCTCATCGGCCTCGGTGTTCGATTTGCCGCCCAGCCGCGTCGGGCAGCTCCGGTCGTACTGCGGTGACCGGCTTCGCGACGAAAGGTTCGGCAGCGCTGGTGATACTCGCCGCGGCGCTTCTTCTGCCGGGGGCGCCGTTTGCCCTCGCGCAGGATCGCTTTCCGCCGCCCGCCCCCGAGCGTTCGGCCGTTCGTCCCTCGGTCATTGTGCCCGTACCGCAGCCCTTTACCCTCAACGCCTACGACGCCACTCAGGCGCTCTGGCTTGTACGGCGATCGCCGCTGCTGCAGCGTTGGGTGCCGGGCGAGCCGCGGCGCAACATCATGGTACGCGAGGTGCGTGCGGTGCTGGTTGCCATTGACGAAGACGCACCCACGCCGGCGCTCCGGCCGCGCTATGACCTCTGGGTCAACGGCGCTCCGCTGGATTGGGACCACACCTTCATTGAGTACGGCCGCAGCATGGTGAATTTGCGGTTATTGTTCACCTACCGAAATCAGTACCCGCCCACGGCGTTGCGATTTCGCATTCCCGACGACGCGATGTAGGCGCCTCGGTCACCGGACGAGACTGTCGAGAAGACCGCGCTCCAGCGATTCCCAGTTTCGAGAGCGATCAATTGCCTCGATGATTGAGGCGTTGGCTGCGACGCAGGGACGCGCCGTGTACGAACCATCCGCTGCGTTGAATTGTTGCCATCCTTCATCAGTGTGAAATACTCCCTTCATGCGCAGCGCCGGCTCTCGTGAGAAGAGCCGCTCCAGCGCCCGGATTTCAAACTGCATGCCGGCTTCGAACCGCCACCCGCAGCTGAAGAAGCCGTCACCGCGGTTTTCCACCCGGTCCCATCGCGCGTTGGCGACGCGCACGTGGGTATCGCCATGGGTGTGGTCTTCTCCGTGGGGGTGCGCGTGCGCCTCCGGATGGATCGCGCGTCGGTCCTTGCTCGTCGCCGCATCGAGCCACGCGACATCGATCGCACCGTGCACGACCAGCGCGATACGGGCTTTGGGCGGCTGCGATTCCGTCGCAAAGCGGTAAAACGCTTCGATTTCATCCCCGCTGCAGAGGTCGCATCGGTTTGCGACCAGCACGTCCGACAGGGCGATCTGGTCGGTGAAGGCCGGGTTTTCGCGGTAGCGCGAATCCGAGAGCTTTCGCGGATCAACCAGGCAGACGGTTGCCCGCAGATCAAGGACCGAGCGATAGTGTGGTTCCCGCAACATCGCGATAACCCGCTCAGGGTGACCAAGCCCGGTTGGTTCGATCAGGATGCGATCGGGGGCTGCCTGCTTGATGAGCAGGTTGAGTGCCATCTGAGTGGGAAGATTGCTCGAGCAGCACATACATCCACCGGGTACCTCCTTGATGAATGCACCCGAGTCCTTCATCAACGCCCCGTCGATTCCAATCTCGCCGAACTCGTTGACCAGCACCGCCCATCGCTGATCGGCGGGCTTGTGAGCGAGTAGATGCAGGATTGCGCTGGTTTTGCCAACTCCGAGGAAACCCGTGATGATGTTGGTGGGGATGTTCTGGTAGACCCGATTATTGATTGCCACCTCGCAAGAATAGCAGGGCGGGAGACATCATGCCAGTGCAATGCGGCAGCGCGCGATGCCTCAGAGTTCTGCGAGCATCCCTGCGGCCACCGAGGCCAGGTCCGTGCCGGGCGCGAGGCTTCGCACGCGCTCAAGTTCCCGTCGGGCGGCACTCGCGTCGCCCCCCATCCGGTGCGCAACGCCAAGCAGCAGGTGAACCGACGGCAGCGTATCCCGGTCCGCCTGTGAGGACGACGCGTATCGCGAGAGCAGGGCCACGGTGTCGCTCGTCATCGAAAGATCGAGCTGTACCTGAGCGAGGGCGAGGGTGTGCTCATGGAACCAGCCGGCGTCGGGATTGGGGGTGTGCATCTGTAACCAGTGCAGCGCGCCTCGGGGTTCACCCGAGAGCGCCAGTGTGTAGCCGAGGTAGAAGGCAACCTCCGCTTCCTCGTCGGCGGTGGCGTAGAGCATCGCCTCGTCAAAGAGGTCAAACGCGCTGTCAAGGTCGCCCGCAACCAGCGCGTCACGCCCCTCGGCGATGAGCTCTTCTACACTTTCCCCGCCAACCCACTCGATATCGCCCTGTCGCGGCGCTTCAACCGCGCGCGTTCCCCCAACCACGGGAACCAGGGTTCGCGGCTGCTCCGCCAGGCGCTCGACGCGCCCCTGGATCATCGACGTTACGGTGGGCGAGGCTACCGCGCGACGCCCTCCGAGCAGGTCGCTCATGCGGAACACGCCGGGCTGAGCGAGTCGAAGAACCGTGCGTCCGTCACCCAGCTCAGCGTACGCGCCCTGACTCAGACGCATCACGGCGTCGCCGGGAACCAGGTCTCCCATCAGGAGCGGAGCCCACGCGGTCTGCCGCTGAAGCTCCACCGTGCCTTCGCTGTAGCGAACGATGAAGTCCATCGCACTCAAGGGCAACGCCGCCATCAACAGCGCCACCGCGATTGCCGCGCATCGTCTCTGTCCCGTCATGGTACACCTCTCACGGGTAAGTGTAGCACAGTGGGCGGGAGTATTCCGTACCCCCAATCATCCTCCCGCGGCCGCCGCGCTGCTGCGGTACGCTTCCAGCGGGGCGCAGCTGCATACCAGGTTGCGGTCTCCGGCTACGTTGTCCACGCGGGCGA
>REDM01000091.1 GCA_007693485.1 Spirochaetaceae bacterium | reverse complement strand
GGACGAGCTTCGGCCGGGTGCTGGAGCGACGAGTCTTCGAGCCTGCCGGCATGACCCAATCGTGCCTTGCCTTTGACACCACGGGCACCCTGCAGTCGCTTCCGACCATCGAGCCCGTCTGGCTGCGCGGTCACGAAATCAGCCGCTTTCCCAGTCTGAGCTGCGACTGGGCCGGTGGCGGCGTGCTGACCACCGCCGAGGATCTTCAGCGCTTCAATCGGTTCTTCTGGAGCGAGGGCGTCTCGGCCGCACACCGCGCGAAAATGATGCAGCCGTGCCACCGCTTCCACCGCGGTCTCTGGTACGGACTGGGAATGATGGAGCTGCGCCTCGGCGAGTTCTCCTGGTTCCTTCGCAACCTCCCGCGCTGCTACGGGCATATCGGCGTACTCGGCACCCACCTCCTACGATCCTGCCACCGGTTGCTCGATCGTGCTCAACGTGGGTGACACCGGGGCGATGAACCGCAGTTTTCGGCTGCTGATCCGGCTGTTGATGGCGGTGAGGGACGGGTGAGGGCAGGTTGAGTAACATAAATTTGTCCACACCTCCCCGCGAGCCCACCAAGACACCAGTGACACCTTGGTCGTCGGACGATGTCGGCTAATCGGAGTGTCGTGCAAACCTGGTTCTCGTTGTTTCCTGCTTTTTCGGCTGACGTCGTTCTTATCTCGAATGTTGGATGCCATAGCGATGCACCGAAATCGTCATTAGCGATGCTACAGAAGCGTTGTCTTTGCTGTAAAAGCCTACGTATTGGTCAGCAGTTACGCTTGCATGCCGTGTGTGACCGGTTCCCTTTGGAATAAAGACCATAGTTAATTGTTATTCAAGCATGGATATACAACGATGGCAGTCTCCCGCGACCGTGTTGGCATGCTGTGTGCTTGAAGTTATCCAGCAGGATGAGCGCATGGCACACTACAACTTTGACGAAATCAACGCGAACGCACTCCAGCGACTGATGGATGTCCGCCCGTTTTGGATAGACATCGCTCCAGCGCTGGAAGTCGTTCCAGGCATGGAGAAGATGGTTATTCTCCACTCAGGACCTCCAATCACGTGGGAAAGGATGTGTGGCCCGCAGCGCGGTGCGGTGATTGGGGCTCTATTGTATGAGGGCTTTGCTCAGACGCCCGAGGCCGCCGAGGCTCTTGCGGCATCAGGCGAAATCCGTTTCGAGCCATGCCACCACCACGGCGCCGTCGGGCCAATGGCAGGCGTCGTTTCTGCGTCGATGCCGGTTATCGTCACTGAGGACGAAGTGTCCGGTTGCCGAGCCTACAACACATTGAATGAGGGCATCGGTGTGGTCCTTCGCATGGGAGCATATTCGCCCGACGTGCTCCAACGGCTGCGATGGATGGAAACTGTCATGGCGCCAGCACTCAAAAGAGCGATTCGGAAAGCCGGGCGGCTGGATCTGAAATCAATTATGGTTCAGGCACTTGGAATGGGTGACGAGCTGCACAATCGGAGCCGTGCGGCGTCGTACGTGTTGTTTTCCCGCATTGCACCGTACATCGTGGAAACTCTGCAAGACCACGTCGAGACTTCAGCTGTACTCCGCTTCATGGAAGAGAACATACACACCTTTCTGGGATTCGCGATGACCAGTGCAAAGGTCGCTTTGGACGCCATTCACGGTATAGATGGCTGTTCGATTGTGACTGCGATGGCACGGAACGGCACCGACTTCGGGATTCGCGTCTCGGGACTTGGAGACCAGTGGTTCACCGCACCAGCTCCGGTTCCAGACGTGCTGCTGTTTCCGGGCTTCACTCGAGAAGACGTGAATCCGGATATGGGTGACAGCGCGATCCTTGAGACTGTCGGGCTTGGGGGATTCGTGATCGCTGGAGCGCCTGCCATCATCCAGTTCGTTGGAGGGAGCGTGCAAGAAGCTATTCGGCGAACCAAGTTGATGTATGAGATCACCGTCGGTGAGAACGAACACTTCACGATTCCATTCTTGGATTTCCGTGGTTCGCCCACCGGCATCGATATACGCAAGGTCATTGAGACTGGAATAACTCCGTTCATCGACACCGGAGTCGCTCATCGGACGGCAGGTATCGGTCAAGTTGGAGCAGGGCTGGTTGACGCTCCATGGGATGTCTTTGAGGGTGCCTTGGTCGCGTTCGTGGAGCGATACGGGTAGGCACATGAAAACCGAGATTTCGGGACAATCGCGCAGGAGGATCTTCAAAATGGCGACATCGAATACCGATCAGATTTCCTCAACCGACGATTTCATTTCGTTTCTCCAAAGGTCGTGCGTGCACGACCTGACCCAACCCCTCAGCGTTTTCACGCCCCCATGGCCGCATGACCATGCATTGGAGATTCACTTCTTCAAGCGACTGACAGGAGCATACGGAGGGGGACAAGGTGCCAACGGGCAGGTGCTGAAGTGGAGCGGGACCACCGGAACCCACCTCGCCACCGAAGCGATCTTCCATAGCGCTGGACGACGGGTAGCCGACATACCCTCAACGCAACTGGGTGGTCCGGGGGTCATCGTTGACATCTCGGACTGCGTAACCGACTACGGAATTTATACTCCAGAGATGATCGAGGAGCGGGCCCAGGTCAAGCCCGGCGACGTGCTGGTCATTCACACTGGCTACAGCCGCTTTTCGTGGGAGAAACCGGAATCCAGCGAGTTCGGGTTCCTTGTGCGCCACCCCGGTCCGTCCCTCTCGTTCTTTCGCTGGGTTATGGAAAAAGAACTCAAATGGGTTGGAGTGGACTGTGGGTCTTTCGAACATCCCATGAACACTCCGATCCGGTTCTTTCATGCCGGCGAATACGAGAAAGCTCGTGCTGCCACAATCAATTCCCTCGGAACGTCGTGGGATCAACTCTTTCCAATGGACGAGTACTACCAGACCGTGCACGTTGAACTGGCCCGATGTGGAACGGTGTTCGTTGAGAGCCTCGGCGGAGTACTGCCTCAACTAGGTACTCGTCGGGCTTGGATTACCGCAGACGCGATTCCGATGGCCGAGACAGAGACGGCGTGGGCCCGAGTTCTCGCATATGAACCACCAACCGACGTATCGCTTGACGACTTCCTTGCTTTGATGAGCCGTGTCCGCCGCCACGACCTGACAAGCCCGTTGAGCGTGCATACGCCACAGTGGCTGAACTACAAGCCTTTGTCGATCTCGAATCACAAGCGGGTGAATGCTCAAGAGTTCGGTATCGGACGCAATGGATCGATTTGCGAAGCGAGCATTCACCTTGGGACGCACATGGATGGTGAGGTGCATTTCCACTCGGCTGGGCGCGCAATAGGGAAAATGCCTCTCGATTATTGGTATGGTCCCGGCGTGATCGCAGACTTGTCTGATGTGGTCTCTGACTTGAGTGTGTACACCCCGTCCATGATCGAAGAAAGAGTCGATCTCCGCGATGGAGACATTCTGATCATCAAGACAGGATACTGTCGCTATGGATGGGGCAGCGCAGACTCTGACGAGTTTCGCTACATGATTCGGCACCCTGGTCCATCGCCGGACTTCGGTGATTGGTGCAAGCGGCGCAAGATCAGATGGATAGGAGTGGATACCGTGGCGGCGGACCATCCAATGAACACGATCGTGCGCAATTGGCATCCGACAACTTTTGCTGAGGCCGATCGGAAGCTCCGTGACCAGCTTGGCGGGTCATGGGATGAGCTCTATCCGATCGACCATTATTACCAAGACATGCATCTAAACATGTTTCCTTTTGGCATCGTGCACGCAGAGAACCTCGCTGGCGAACTTCTGTCACTACCCGGAGGGCGCTACTTCATCGGGGCATCCATTCCCCCGGCGGTTGAAGCAGAGACGATGTGGGGACGTTTTTTCGCATGGGCACTGACCCCCGTCGAGGGGAAATAACTCAGCTGGCATTCTGCCGGCAAATGGAGGGAATGAAATGAGACGATCAAGGACAAGCGTCCTCGCATTGCTTGGGTTGGCGGTACTGTCGCTATCTGCGTACGCGGGAGGTGATCGCGAGCAAGGTGCCCTCGATCAGGTGAACTTCGCGGTCATTTTCCCAGGCTCGATTCAGGACGCGGACTACAACACCATCGGGTATACTGCCATGCAAACCATCGCTGGCGAATTTGGATTTCGTGCCGCGTTTTCTGAGCGTGTAGCCGTTCCCGATGCCGAGCGTGTGCTTCGGGAGTACGCAACCTCTGGTTTCGATATCATCTGGGTGCACGGGTCGCAGTTCAACGGCGCCGCACTTACGGTTGGTCCAGATTATCCGGACGTCACCTTTATCATCGAGGTGGACTCGGAACCTGAAGAAATGTTGGCCAACTTCTGGTACCTGGATCGCAACTTCTACTCCGGTTTCTATGTCCTGGGGTCCATCGCCGCAATGGTCACGCAGACTGGTAGGGTCGGTTACTTCACTGGTGTACAACTTCCATTTGCCACAGAGGAGATCAACGCGATCCTGCAAGCATTCCGATCGATGGGCTCAAGGGCAACACTTGAGTACCTGTTCATTGGTGACTTCAACGACACTGTTCGTACCCGTCAGGCTGCAGAAAGCTTCATTGCTCAGGGCATAGACGTCATAATCAGTTCGGTAAACCTCGGTAACTACGGCCTGTTCAATGCCGTTATCGATGCCGACATGCCGGTGTTCTTTATGACGAAGTATACGTCGAAAGAAGTGCATGCTCCCGACAACTACCTTACATCTGATCTCTTCGACTTTGAGCCACCACTTCGGGAGGTCATGCAGGCGTTTCTCGCCGGACAGCGCGGAGGCTATCTGAAACTGGAATTTGGCGAAGGGAAAGCGCGATGGTTGGATTTTCCGATCCGTAACGTATCACCCGAGATAAACGAACGAGCAATGCAAATCGCACAGGACGTTGCATCAGGGGTCGCTATCGTCGAACGCAATCAAAGAGAAATCGTGCGGTGAATAACCACCGGTCCGTCGTCGTTCGGCTCAAATCTGTCAGCAAACGCTTCGGTCCAGTTGCTGCACTCAGGGACGTTGATCTGGTAGTCGCATCCGGCCGGATCATGGGGCTCTTGGGTGAGAACGGCGCGGGCAAGTCGACTCTGATGAAGATTCTCTATGGATTATACTCGCCCGATGAGGGCGAGATCTACATCGACGGAAAGGCTGTCCGCTTTCGCTCTCCCCAAGATTCGATTCTGTACGGGATCGGCATGGTTCACCAAGTTTCCACACTGGTTCCCGAATTTACGGGATTGGAGAACATCGTGCTGGGTACCCGGGAAGGGCGCTTCCAGTTCTCTCTCACTAGGGAACGAAAGAAAATCCAGACGCTCAGCGCACAGTTCGGGCTTTTGTTTCCTCTGGATCAAAAAGTATCGGCACTCACTGCAGGAGAGAAGCAAAAAATCGAAATTGTGCGTGCACTGTACCGCGGCGCACGGGTCCTTATTCTGGACGAGCCCACCACTTCGTTGGTAGAGAGCGAGTTCGTTCAACTGTTGACGTCGCTTCGCAGGTTTGTGGATGGCGGAGTCACTGTCGTGTTTATCACACACAAGATTAGGGAGGTGATGGCGGCGTGTGATGAGGTAACGGTATTGCGGAGAGGGGAAGTTCAGGGCAACTTGCAGCGTCACGAGATGACGAAGGACTCGCTTGTCAAGCTCATGTTCATGGATCGCAACATCGCAGTTACCGAAAGCGCACTCCCATTGATAGACCACGTCGACGTAGCGCTGTCCCTGCAACCGGTACTCTCGTTTGATGGGGTGAGTACATCCACCCTGCGTGATCTCTCGTTTCAAGCATACGGTGGGGAAATAGTTGGAGTTGCAGCGGTTTCCGGAAACGGCGAAAAGGACTTCGCTGAGCTGCCAATTAACCCGAAACGGATTACGAAAGGCACCGCCTCGTTGATGGGTTCTCCGATCAACGGTTGGTCCACTGTCGACGTTCTGCGGCAGGGGGTATTCTACACTCCCGAGGATCGAAATCATGAAGGCGTTCTCAACGAAGGATCGATCGTCGAGAACATGCTTCTTGGTCATCACCGCGACTCGCGATTCACCCGATGGGGTCATTTTGTTGACTGGCCGCGCTTACGTCTGGATACCGAAGCTTCGGTGTCCGCTTTCAATGTTGCTACGCCCGACATCGATGTCGCAATTCGGAGGTTGTCAGGAGGGAACGTACAGAAGACGATTCTCGCACGTGCTTTTCTGCGAGACCCTCGTCTTCTTATTGTCCATAACCCGACATCTGGTCTCGATATTTCCACTGTCGAGTTCATTTTTTCCCGTCTCGAAGGGAGCCGTCAGGCCGGAATGGCGATTGTGTGGGTAAACGAAGACCTTGATGAGCTGATGATGCTCAGCGATCGGATAGTAGTTCTCAACAAAGGGCGGATACACGGAACCTTCGTTCGGGGAGAGTTTGACAAGCTGGCGATTGGAGCGAGTATGCTCGGAGAAAGTGCATGAAGGGGCGATCAACTGTTGCGCGAGCAGCGCTTGTCTACTTGGCCTCTATCGCCGCAGCCTTCGCTGTCACTATGATTCTTGTTGCGGCTCTCGGATTCAGCCCATGGCGGGCGCTTCGTACGCTCGTTACGACGTCTTTTCGTACTTCGTTCGGGTTCGAAGAGACATTGAAGAAGACTGTGCCGCTCATTTTCACGACCTACGCTTTCACGATTCCCTTCATGATCAAGTTTTTCAACATCGGAGCATGGGGACAGATGCTATTCGGTGGGACGATTACAGCCGTAGTTGCGCTCACTGCAGGTGAAACGGGTTTGCCTGGGGTCATCCTCATTCCGCTCCTACTTACTACCGGAATGGTCGCAGGTGGTGCGATAGCTGTGGTTTCCGGTGTCCTTAAGACTCGCTACGGCATCAATCCAATCATTTCTACGATCATGTCGAACTACCTTGCCATTCAGTTCCTGAATTTTGTTGCAACTGCTGGTCCATTTCGCGATCCAACGGAAGGCCATCCCATGACCCGACGGCTGATCGCGGCAGCGACGATCAGATCATGGGGAATCGTTCCACAAGCGGTTGTACCGGCTCTTATTGCCTCTGTGGTCGTATATCTGATGATTCGGCACACTCGTCTCGGTTACGAAATAACTGCTATCGGATATAACGAGCGATCTGCCCGCGTGTACGGTATCAACTTCAATCGGACCCTGTTACTCACATTCCTCATTGGCGGAGCGCTCGCGGGGTTGGGTGGAACAATTGAAGTCATCTCAACACAGCGTCGGCTCATCGAGGGATTTGCTACAACCAGCGGAGCTCAGTTCGGTATGTTCGGAATTGTGAACGCTCTGATTGTGAACGCCAACCCGATAGCGATTCCGATATCCGCATTTTTGATGTCGGTATTGCTTGTGGGCGCTGATGCGCTTCAACGTACCATGCAGGTTCCGGTAGAGGCGGTACTCCTTTCGCAGGCCCTTGCGGTGTTGTTCGTTGTTGTAACGCGTGAGCGGTTGCGCAGCCGGTGAGGAGGACGGAATGGTTGGGTTTTCGTCGATCTTGGGCCAAATCATCATCTATACAACCATCTACTCTCTTGTCGCTCTCGGAATCGTTATTGCCGGGCGCACCGGGGTGTTTAATGTTGGCGGTGAAGGGATAATGCTCACTGCGGCCTCCACAGGTTTCATGACCGCATACTTCTCCGGCAGTTGGCTGTCGGGCTACTTTGTTGCGGCATTAACCGGCATGGCGCTCGGGCTGATGCTGGTACTCGTTCACGAGTATCTTCGCGTGAACCAATTCGTGATTGGGATCGTGATGGTGATCTTTGGTGCGGGGCTTTCCGATCTATTATACAAGATTATCGTGGGAGTTCGACTTCAAGCGCCTCGGGCGCCGAGGGTGCCTCTTATTCGAATACCCGGCGTGAGTACTGTTCCAGTTCTGAGAGCCCTTTTCAACCACGACCCGATCGTGTATTTCATGTACGCTGCAACTGCTATTGCGTGGTGGTTCTTTTATCGGACGAAGATTGGTCTGGAAACACGCGCCATCGGCGAATTGCCTCAGGCGGCAGATGTCGTTGGGGTGCATGTTCGCCGCCGGAGGATTATTGCGACAGCAGTTGGCAGTTCGCTCATTGGAATCGCGGGTGCCTACCTCCCGATATTCGTGACCGGCACCTACAACCCGGATCTCTCCGCGGGACGAGGCTTCATGGCGATTGGAATCGCAATCTTCGCCGGTTGGAGGCCACAGCGGGCGATTCTCGGTGGATTCCTCTTTGCAGCGGTGGAAGTCCTCTCGTTTCAGCTTCAGTTATCTGTACCCGGTGTGCCGTTCCAGTTCTTTCTCATGCTTCCGTTCGCCTCAGTACTGCTAATCATGGTTGTCTTTCGGAGATTCATTGACTTTCCGGCATCTATTGGGAAGCCGTATCACCGCGAATAGAGGCCCAAATCATGAGAGGTTTTCGGTCCACCCACTTTTCGGTGCAAGTTGTCGACAATCTCTATGCGGATTCGGTCTTCCTGATGCGTGTCAACGCAGAAGTCGCGCAGATGCCAGGAGTACGGAAGGCGTTGGTTGCCATGGCAACCGACGCCAATTTGTTGCTTGCGAAGATGATTGGCTTCGTGCCTCCTCAAGGGGTGCTGCCAGATCAGCTGCTGATCCTCGCGCAGCACGACGGCACACAATCGGACGAAGCGTTGCGCGACTCGGTTGTGGAGTTGATTCGTCGCCGCGAAACGTCGTTCGAAAACGATGTCTCTTCGCCCCGATCGATCGCGGCCGCCCGCGAGTTGAACCCGGATGCGACACTCGCGGTTGTCTCTGTATCAGGTCAGTACGCGGCTGCCGAGGCAGAGCAGGCATTGCGTGAAGGACTATCGGTCATGCTCTTCTCCGACAACGTCTCCGTAGAAGACGAAGTGCGCCTCAAGGTGATGGCCGCCGAGAAGGGTCTTCTGGTTATGGGGCCTGACTGTGGTTCTGCGATTATTCATGGTACGCCAATATGCTTCGCGAATGCAGTTCGGCGAGGACCAATTGGAATTATCGCCGCTTCCGGAACAGGGTTGCAGGAAGTCAGCTGCCTGATCCACCGCTATGGCTCGGGAGTAAGTCATGCGATTGGAACCGGGGGGCGCGATTTGAAAGAAACGTCAATTGGTGGCCGAAGTGTTTCCGCGGCGATGGCCGTGTTGGAAAATGATCCGGATACACGAGTCATCGTTGTGATCTCGAAACCACCGACAGACGGGTTGATGTCGGCTTTGAACGAAATGTTGGGAAAGTCCTCCAAACCGATCGTACTTCATTTCGTTGGAAGGCGCCAGACCGGTGGGGCAGCTGGCGTATACGAAGCGCTCAGTCTTGATGACGCTGCCAGACACGCCTCTGTATTGGCTGGAAGTGCAGCAACGATCGATTTACCGGGCATCGCCGTTCCCAGTGCACCGTCGAACAGAATGAAGACGATACGTGGTCTCTATACCGGCGGTACCCTTGCTGATGAAGCTGAGGCGCTCCTGGGTGCAGGAGGAATCGCCGTTTCACGAAGCGCCGATAGACTGATGAGCGAGCATTGCATCGTAGACCTTGGTGATGACAAATTCACTCGTGGGCGAGCCCATCCGATGATCGACCCGACAGCACGGTGCGCGTGGATCACCACGGCGGCCGCCGATGATTCCGTCATGCTGCTGGATTTCGTCTTGGGCTTTGGTGCACACCCCGATCCGGTTGGGGCAACGCTTCCCGCGATCAAAAACGCGTTCCAGAAGGCCCGGAACATAACGCTGGTTGCCGTGGTCGTGGGTACAGACTTGGATCCGCAAGGCCACCACGATTCGTGCCATAGACTGGAGGAGGCGGGAGTGATCGTGGCCGCATCAAACGCGGAGGCGGTGATCCTCGCCGCTTCCCACGCAGGCGTTCCCAATCTTGGGCACGCAGTATCATCCGCCTGGACGGTTCCTGGTCCAAAGATACCGCCGATACGAAACGATGATGCGGACGGGACAACGCCAGCTGCGGTTCCGAGTGCTCAGCGGGAAGGAGCGAGCATTGCTTTGTTCAGCAAGCCCTTATCGGTAATCGCTGTTGGTGTTCCGAGTTTTGCCGAAGATCTGAAAGGTCACGGGATACCGATCGAATCGGTCGAGTGGCGGCCACCTGCGCGGGGAAATGCGCGACTGGCTGCGCTCCTCAACCGAGTTCGGTAATCGCATTATGGTCGTCGCAGACGTCCCATCAAGTTCGCTTTCTGCTCTGCTTTCGATGCCGCAGAGCGGACGAACACGCATTGCCGGGCAGCTGCTCACCAAGTTTTCTTCGGTTGATGAAGAAATCCACGCGTTTGTACCCGGAACCGTTCAGCCGAAAGAGGTTATGGATGCGGTGGCGAAGGCGCAGGGGCCACTGGCAGGTGTCTTTTTTGGAGTGAAGGATATCGTCAAGGTGGAGCACCTCCCTCGCCGCGGTGGGAGTACGCTTCCTCCTGAGTCACTCCATGGGGAAGAGGCTTCGATCATCACAAAGTTGACGACCCTCGGGGCGGTTCCAGTCGGAATGACAGTGAGTACCGAGTTTGCTTGGTTCGCATCCGGTCCTACGAGGAATCCACACAATGTCGCTCATACGCCAGGTGGTTCGAGTAGCGGCTCGGCCGCTGCGGTCGCTGCCGGGCTGGTGCCATTCGCCGTTGGCACGCAGACGATCGGGAGTGTAATCAGGCCCGCCTCCTACTGTGGCGTGGTAGGATACAAGCCGTCGCTGGGCGCGCTCGCGCGCGACGGCGTGCTCTCAGTCTCACACACACTCGATCATCTTGGATTCTTTACCCGTGGTCTTTCCTGCATGCGACAACTCGCGGAGTTGTTGCAAATCATCCCACGTGACGCGAAGGTACCGGTTCGCATCGTCTATTGCGTTGGAGCGTACCGCGATTGCGCCGACGCTTCAATTAGTTCTGCATTGGATTCCCTTGCTTCGCTCTGTTCCGGTACGGTTCAACTTTTTGACCCGTCTGTAAGTAGTCGAACACTACGCTGTATCTCTCTGGGGCAACTTGAGCGTTGTCACAGAATAATCTGCGCTCGCGAGTTCTACCACGCTCACGTAACCTTGTTCGGAAAGCACTCATCAGCGTATCGACCGGAGAGTGCTGACCTTTTTTCTGAAGGCGCCACTATTTCCGCTGAGTTGTATCATGCGGCACTGCAGGAACGAGAAGGCGCGCTTGGGCGATTCCAGGCGCTCGCAAGAAACACCGTCTATCTCTCTCCAGCGGCAACTGGCCCTGCTCCCAAGGGTATAGGTCGTACGGGGGATCCAGTCATGAACCGGCCATGGACATTTTTGGGGGCACCGGCGTTGACCATTCCTGTGCCCGATCATCATCGTTCTTGTGAACTTCCGGTCGGGCTGCAGCTGACTGCAGCACACGGCGAAGATGAGCTGCTGTTCACCGCCGCTGAACGAATAGCGAGCTTTTGGTGATGGCGCAAGGGGCTCAACCATCTTCATTGTGAGGTTCCTTCGCAATAATTGGTTCGTTCTCGGCTTAGTCGGAGCATTCCTCTGTGCGGTGCTCTGTGCTCAAGAACTTCGGTCAATTGACCCGATGGGCTCGGTTCGAGCTCGGATTCGCGACCTCATCGTGGTCATTATCTTTCTCGCAATTGGTTCGAGTCTTCCGTCAGAGAGAATCCTTGGAAGTATGCTTCGACCGCGACTCTACGTTGTCACACAGTTAACGATATTCGTGTTCGTGCCTCTCTTGATGGCGGGTTTCACCCTCGTTCCGGAATGGGTACTGGGTATTCAACTCTTTCCAGCCTCAATCACTACCGGACTTCTTGCCCTATCGGTTTTGCCCACGACTGGATCAAGTTGCGTCGTATTCACGCAGGCTGCTCAGGGTAACACGATTGCGGCAACCGTAAACTCTACCCTTTCGAACATTGTCGGTGTGCTGGTCTCGCCACTTCTGCTATCCCTGTTGTTGAATACCGGAGGACGCGCGCTTCCGATAGATCGACTGGTGGTTGTACTTGTCGGGCTGACCCGGCAAATGGTTTTGCCCTTGCTCATCGGTCAAATGCTGCGTGCGTTTCTGATTCGGATGATCAGGCCGCCCGACCGTTTCCTGCGGGAAGCGACATCAGCGATGATCGTTGCGGTTGTATTTCTCAGTACGGGAATTGCTCTCGATGGCGGGTACACTGTGACTGGCGATACGGTGAGCGCAGTGTTGTTTCTTCTTCTGTTCTATCCCAGTTTGGTTGCTGTGGTAGCCTTGCTTGCCCGGGTTGCCAGACTTGATGGCTCGGACCGAAGTGCACTGGTGTTCACCGGAACGCACAAGACGCTGGCGTTGGGTATTCCTTTGCTCTCGCTCTATTTCGCTGATCAACCCGATCTTCTGAGCGCGGCCCTTACGCCACTCATCTTCTATCACCTGTTGCAGCTCCTGTTTGGAGGGCTATTGGCCAATGCGATTGCTCGACGGACGGCCGAATAGCGACTACTGGCGAGACCGTTCGACATTCCTTCTGGGTGTGGGGGTAGGTTTCAGTCACGAAGCATTTTCGACAAAGCGGTGAAAAAGGCTATCCAGAACCCGTTCCTCGGATGAACTGTCGTTGCCGGCTGGCCGCACACCGCGCGAAAATGGTGCAGCCGCACCACCGCTTCCACCGCGGTCTCTGGTACGGACTGGGCATGATGGAGCTGCGCCTCGGCGAGTTCTCCTGGTTCCTTCGCAACCTCCCGCGTTGCTACGGACACATCGGAGTACTGGGCACCCACCTCTGGTTCGATCCTGCCACCGGTTGCTCGGTCGTCATCAACGTTGGCGACACCGGTGCGATGAACCGCAGTTTTCGGCTTCTGATCCGGCTGATGATGGCGGTGCAGTAGAGTCGGCGGGTAGCACGCATTTCACGTATCGTGTTACTCTTCTCAGATCGGGCGCCTGCCCGTGCAGGAGGAGTGACCATGCAGCTGTCCCGATTCGGCGTCTCGATGGAACAGGAGCTCGTTGACCACCTTGATGCACTGGTTCAACAGCGCGGTTACGCCAACCGGTCCGAAGCGCTGCGGGCGATGGTCCGCCGCGAGCTCGCCCAGGAGGCCACCGACGGTACGGTCGAGCCCGACGATGGACGCGAGATCGCTGCCCTCATCTCGCTGATCTACCCATACGGCTTCACCCTCAAGCGTTGCCCCACCGAGCCGTTTCCATCAATGGACATCACCGCCAACCTGCAGCTCCATCTCCGCGGGAACGTCTGCCTGAAGCTTCTGGTTGTGCAGGGGCGCGCCGGAGAGGTGCGCGGATGGGCCAGAGTGCTGACCGCCCAGAAGGGAGTCACGTCCCACTACCAGGAAGTCGCTTCCCAGGAGATCTACGAGGTGCTTGACCGTGCGATCCGGCGGTGACGAGCAAACCAATGACGACGCGCCCGTGGTGCTGCGGCTTTCCCGTAACGGGGTCGATCTCTTCTCCAGCGCCCGCCCGTGGCTCCACCCCCTGCTCGATC
>REDM01000008.1 GCA_007693485.1 Spirochaetaceae bacterium | reverse complement strand
CGGTCTCGGTGCCGTCGATGCCGGCCCCGAGGTCGATGTCCATCAGCAGCAGATCAAACGGCCTGCCTTTCGCGTGCGCATCGTCAACGGCCTGAATCGCAGCCTCTCCGGTGCGGGCGACGGTAACGTCGTAGCCAAACGAGGTTACGCGGCGGGACGTATCGAGGGCTACAATTGCCTCGTCTTCCACGAGCAGGATTCGTCTGACTGCGCTCGCGCTCACTGCCTGCTCCCGCTCAACGACGCGGTTTGGGGATGCGAATGGTGTATCGTGTCCCGTTTCCGCGTTCGTAAACAAGCTCCGCGTTGAGTTGCGAGGAGAGGCCACGAATAAGCTCCAGCCCCATGGTTCGCGCCGTATGGAAGTCAACCGAATCCGGCATGCCGACGCCGTCGTCTCCCACGTTGACCACGTAGTGCTCGCGGGTGGTACTCAGACCCAGGAACAGGGTTCCGTGGCGGTTGCCGGGAAAGGCGTGCTTCAAGCTGTTGACAATAATCTCGTTCAGCAGCAGGCCACAGGGTACCGCGGTATCGATGTCCAGCCCCACCTCTTCCAGGTTCAGTACGAAGTCAATGCGATTGGTGCTCGTCCCGAAGGTGCTTCGCAAATAGCTGGCGAGGTCCTCCAGATACTGGCGGAAGGGGAGTTCGCCGAGGTCGGTGGACCGATAGAGCAGATCGTGGATCATTGCCATCGAGTGAACGCGGCTTCGGGCCAGCTCCAGTGGCTCGTCCAGGTTGCACGATGCACTCTCGTTTTTCTGCAGCGAGAGCAGGCTGCTGATGATGTTGAGGTTGTTCTTGACCCGATGATGGACTTCCTTGAGCAGGACTTCCTTGTCACGCAGCGAACGGCGAAGCTCATCTTCGGTGGCAACCTGCTCGCTGATGTCGCGATAGATGCTGTACATACCGATGCTGCTTTCATCGATCCGGATCGGCTTGCTGAGCACCGACACCGGGATGGCGCGGCCGTCCTTGGCTCGTCGGGTGGTTTTGGGGATGCGAACCACACCGCCCGCTTTCAGCGTTGCGAGCGCTTCGTCCACCTCCTGACGCTGATCCGGGGCGAAGAGGAGCTGGTAGGGAGGAACGGAGCGCAGTTCTTCGTCGGAGTAACCAAACATGCGGGTGAACTCGGTGTTGCCGATGATGTATCGAAAGTCGGTATCGAGCAGTACGATCCCTTCGGGGGAGTCCTCAAAGAGTTCGTACCAGCGAGCGCTCTGAATCAGCAGGGCGCGCTCGGCACGCTTGCGCTCGCTGACGTCCTGCACCATGAAGGCAATCCCAAGATCGGGGTTCGCGGGGTCGAGCCACGTTGATGAAACCTGAATATCAAGGACGCGTCCCGGCTTGGTGACCCATCGGGTTTCCAGCTGGACCCAGCCGTGCGCATCGAGGGCTGGATACTTGACCCGGCCAACCCGGGCGTACTCCGCGTCGGTCTCAAACAGCATGCGGATATTCTGGCCCGCGAGCTCCTCGCGACGGTATCCAACCAGCGCGCAGAGCGCCGCGTTTACGTCGCGGATCACGCGATCCTTGGCAAAGCCGATGCCCACCGGAGAGTTCCAAAGCAAATTCTGGCACCCGGTCGCGGAGAGCGAGTAAGATGACGGATTTACTTTGACTTCCGTTTTAGCCATTACCCCCAAATTATAGCATGAACCTGATAATAGTGAAAGTGTTGTATTTGTTACCGCAACGGCCCCTCTGTGCGGTCAGAACGCGTACCCAAACGACACCTCCACAAAGCCGCTGTCTCGAAACCGGCCGAACCGCGTGTCGCGGTTACCGTAGAAGATGCTTCCCCGGACAACCAGCTCCACGTCATCGCGCAGACGAAACTCAACGGCCGGCCGGACTGCGCCGGCTTCCTCTTCCCAGAGGTGGATCAGAACCAGCTCGGGCTGGACACGATCGTTGCGCCACCGGTCCGACAGCTGGGCCACCACGGTGTGACTGCGGTAGTCGCCCCGCGGGTCGAAGTCGATATCCGCCGGCGCTCCCGGAACCGGCTGGGCGATGCGGTCGCTTTGGAGGATGGCCTCGCCCTGAAGTTGCACGTTGAGCGCCGCGTTGCTGAAGCCTATGCTGCGATCGGCGCCCGCCATCCAGGCGACGCGGTGATTCTGCACGGTGGGGTTGTTGCCGCTGAAATCGTCGCTCAGAAGGTACGCGGCTTCCGCGCGCAGGGTGAAAGCTCCAACCGCCGTCGAAGCGTCCACCCCAAAGAGGTGGCGCCGGTTGAACCGGACGGCAGCCGCGAGGGCATCGTTGTCGAGCGCGCCTGATTCGTCGTACGCGTCGGCCGCAGCGATCACCGCGGTCTGATCGATCCACGGTGTGGGGAAGAAGCCCCAGTGGTAGGTGAGGCCGTAGTCTACGCCCGCGCCGCGCGCGGTGAAGCGGGCACCCGCCTGCAGGTGGTCAAGACGACGGCCGGCGGTTTCGTACTGCGCGAAGAGGGCGCGCGCCAGCTGGTCCTGCTCTCCGGCGAGCTGGGAACGAAGCGCCGTGACCTCGGCGGGCACCCACGGACCGTCCAGCGGGATGCGGTCGGGCGCGAAGGTGGGTGAAAACGCCAGCTGCAGCGTGGCCTCGCGGCCGGTGGGGATGGAGAACAGGGCCATCGGGTGGGCGAGTTTGCGGTCTATGTAGTCGCGCGGATTGACGAAGTCGGTGTAGTCGAGCGGGTTGAGTACGTCGACCACGTGGACCCCGTCGCCCGCGCCCCACACCGTTTTG
>REDM01000009.1 GCA_007693485.1 Spirochaetaceae bacterium | reverse complement strand
GGGCCGCCGTGGCGGCGTGGTCGCTGCGCGGGGCAATCGCCCGGACGTACTCCAGCTCTCGCCGTGCGGCAGCCGGGTCGCCGTTCATCCGGTGGCTGATCGCGAGCAGCAGATGCGCGTCGGGGAGCAGCTCCGTGTCGCGGGCGCTTCCGGCGGTGTAGTCGCTGAGCAGCGCGATCGCGTCACGGGACATGGAGAGCGACACGCAGGTCTGGGCGAGCGCCATCACGTGTTCGTGGTAGAACTCGGTTGCTGGATTGGGGGCATGCTTCCGAAGCCAATCCAGGGCCTCCCGCGGCTGGCCGCTGACCCACAACGCGTACCCCAGATAGAAGGCGGCCTCGGCCTCGTCGCGCGGGCCCGCAATGGCGACCGCCTCTTCCAGGTAGTCGAGCGCGCTTGTGACGTCTCCGGTGATGAGCGCGGCGCGGCCCGAGTCAATCAGTTCGTCCGCGGTCTCACCGCCCAGCCATTCGATGCCGGCAACCGCGGGAGCGTCCGTGGCCCTGGCTCCACCTACCGTCGGTCCCGCGTCAACCGGTCGGTGTGAAAATCGCGTGAAGCGCTCCAGAATCGAAGAGATCACCGTGGAGGCGGTCACCGCCGGGCGCGCGTCGAGGAGGTTTTCGATTCGGTATACTCCCGGTTGAGCGAGGCGCAGCGTTGTGGAGCCGTCGCAGAGTTCCGCGTACGCCCTGCCGCCGAGGCGGAGCTCTGCGTCGCGCGAGACGGTATCGCCGGAGCCAACCGTGTGCCACCGTCCATTGATTAATCGCTCCACGGCACCTTCCGCGTACTGCACCCGGAACTCCTGCGCCACCAGAGCCACCGTCGCGGCAGTCGCAAACAGCGTCACCAGAATACCGATCCTCATCCGCGTGCGTTTCATACGCCACCCCGCTTGGTACCAGTATACCACGCGCACGGAAGAGTTCCTCGAATCCTCTTAACCGTCTGATCGGAACGCGCGGGTCAGTTCTCTTTACAGTTACGACACTGGTAGTAATTGCTCCAATCGTCGTTGCAGTTGTCTTGTGCGTCAGACGCGCTGCGCCCGGAATAGTCGTACGTGCCAACGTACGAACTGTATCCGTACGGCGGGTTGTACATGTAGACGTCGCACCAGAACGTTTTCTCCCCGCATGAAGCCAGGCACAGGAGCAGAACCAGAACCAGCCCGACCAGTCCGAACGGGCGGTGACGCCGCTCTCTCTTTGACCACATCTTCGGCCTCCCTCATTCCGCCATCTCTGACTCCTCGAAAAGTGCGAGCCATGAGGATGATCGTGACATCATTGTATCTCGCTTGTCTTCGTCGTGGTCGTCGCGAAAGGACGTCTTTTTCACGCGATTGGACCACCTTGCAGAGAACCACGCCGATTCGAGAGCGCAGTGGAGACGAACCTGTCGCAAATCGGCACTTTGCTCTGAGCAGCAAACCCTTGGCACAATAGTGCATCGAGGAGAGTGCGATGACGCGACGATCAGCGACTGCCCGGCTCCTGCCCCCATCGGTTTTCTCCCTCACGCTTTGTGTCGTTCTCCTGTCCGGCTGGGAAGGTGATTCAGCCCCGCCGGTTTCGGCCGGTCCTAAGGCAACGCCTCAGCAGACGGCGATGACCGAGCTTCCCGTCTGCGCCCGCCAGCCGGCCCGAGTCGGTATGCTTGTAGCTCGATCAGGATGGATTGGTCGCAAAGGTGTAGCGCGTGTTCGGAGAAGAATCGCTCAAGATCGGTACCCCCACCGTTCTTGCGTCCGGGGCCTCCGATCGTCGCCGGAACGCCTTCTGGACTTCCTCTCTACCGCGGTATCACAACGTGAGCCGATGGTCTGCGTCTTTGAGGCTATCGAAGCGCATTCGGTGGTAACTAACGACGCAGGCGTTGACGACGCTGCAGTTGTCCTGCGCTACTCGGGCGAGGAATTCGCGCGCTAACGCTTTGCACCGGACGGCGGGTTCTCGGCATTTTCCGATTTCGTAACGAACACAGCTGCGGCGTTTGCTCCCCGGCTGGGCTTTGCTGCACCCGAGGTGGTGGTAGTGTTTGACTCCTGGATGCATCCGGGGGAGTCTACCACGCTGTTCTACTCGCTGGGGATGCATAACTCTCGCAAGCAGACGTCGAACGTTGCCATGCTGGTTACTGACTCCGAGTCATCCAAAAGGTACCCGATCGCTGCGGCGATTGGGTGTCCATCCATGTACCGCGGAGAACCGCTCCCTCCTTGGTTCCGCTGAGGGCGATGAGGATGCTCGAATCAACGTTGGAACGTACGATGGCCGCGAACGAAACCCCTTCGACTCGCCCCGACGCTATCGTGAATGGTGAATCCGGCTGACCGTCGACTGTGAACACGGCGGTTCCGGAAAGCGATCCTCCGGACTGCACTACTTGCGACGACATGCCGTAGGTTGCCGTCTCAGGTATCAGTTGGGCCGACTCTCCTGTCCAGGAACCTGTCAAATCGATACTCGTCAAACCATTGTCGCATGAAACAAGCACACACAGCATCATGATCACAAGAACTGGTCCGATTCTCGACACTCTATCCATTTCGCTTGCTCCTCGCGGGTAGTGACCCGAACGGCAATCCTGCCGGTTGAGTTCAGCATACGCGAGATTACTGATGGTCGCTCCCGCGATCGGACGTTTTTTTTGCTCGATCGGAATTCTCTTCGTTCAGGCGATACCCGCGAACCAACCCCGCAACCCTCACTCCTCGCAGCCGCACCAGGCCGGCGGTTCCTCAGTCACCGGGATTTCC
>REDM01000010.1 GCA_007693485.1 Spirochaetaceae bacterium | reverse complement strand
GAGGCACCGACAGCATCAGATGGGGGCGAATCTTTGCCAGTGCCGGCATCAGCACCGTGGGCGAGGGCGGTTTGTCCAGGTAGTAGACGCAGACGCCCGCGGAAAGCGGAACCAGAAACCCAATGGTGCACTCGTAGGTGTGCGACAGAGGCAGCAGTGAGACCATGGACTCTCCGGCCTTCATCTCGGCGATGGGGCGGGCCGCCTCCACGTTGGAGACGATGTTGCGATGGGTGAGCATGACCCCCTTGGAACTTCCGGTGGTGCCGCTGGTGTAGATAACGACCGCAAGATCGTCCTCGTCCGGGATACGGGCGGGATCGCCGAGCGCGGCGATATCAGCGGAATCCGCCGCAGTGGAGGTCGCGCCACTGTGGGGCGCCGGCTGAGAGCCCGAGGATGGGGTGACAATTGACTGCAGGTCGTCGAGAGGAATGGTTGTGTACGAGGAGTCTTCCGGTAGTTTAGTCGCCAGACGGCGCGACGCAAACACTACTCGCGCGCCCGAGTGCTCGAGGATGTTCGCCACCTCGCTCTGGGAAAAGTCCGGCAGGACGGGCACGGCAACGCTGTTCATGCTGGTGATGGCGAGATAGGCCACCCCCCAGTTGGGCATATTCTCGCTGAGAATCGCGACCCGGTCGCCGGGTGCAACGCCACGGGAGATCAGCTCCCGTGATGTCGCCGTCACCAGGGTCGCCAGGTCACGGAATGAGACCGGGTCTCCGTCCACAAAGCTCACGGCGGGAAGATCGGGGAATTGTTCCGCGCTCCGGTGCAGGAGTTCGTTCAGCGTTCTGGATGTGAGGTTGTTCATCCATACAGTATGGGCCCTATTCGGGTGGTTGGCAACCAAGCGTCTCCGACCGCACGCATCCGCGATCCCGTACGCACGCGAACGGGATGATCGCGCGCGGTTTTCATGAAAAACTTTTCAAAATACTATATAAGTATTGAAAATTTTCTTTACAAACGAATGGTGCTCTGGTAGGATAGGGAGTGAACGATCCCCGTCAGATGAGGAGCACGCAGTGAGCACAGCGGTCTGGGCCACAGCGATCAAGGTGTGGCAGTGCGCCCGGGATGAACTCAATCGCCTTTCGCAATCCGTAGAGCAACCCGCGTTTGAACGGGTGGTTGAGATGCTGGCCGGGTGCGATGGGCGTATCGTCACCGCGGGTGTCGGAACCTCGGCAGCGGCTGCCCGCAAAATCGCACACTCACTCTCCTGTATCGAGCGACCCGCGCTCTTTCTCTCGCCCGGTGACGCGGTTCACGGGGCACTGGGCGTGGTGCAGCCGGGCGACGTGGCGATTCTGATCTCCAAGGGCGGGAATACGGGTGAAGTGGTGGCGCTCTTGCCGGCGCTGAAAGCCAAGAAGGTGCCGGTAATCGCGGTGACCGAGCGGCCGGATTCGGCGCTGGGCCGCAGCGCCGCGGTCACCCTGCGAGTTGCCGTGGAGCGGGAGGCGGACGAGTTCAACATGCTTGCCACCACCAGCACCATGGCGGTAATCGCGGTGTTTGATGCGATCTGCATCGCACTCATGGATGTCACCGGGTACACGCGCGAGCAGTTTGCCGTCATTCATCCCGGCGGAGCCGTGGGCCGGCGGCTCACCGGGCACACGGACTCGGCGCCATGATATACGCGCGCAGCGAACAACAGCTCACAGCGAGCAGGAAGGGAGCGGAGCAATGAACGAAATCAACACCAGGTTGGAACAGCGTGAGCGCGAAGGACGGCCAATTGTCGTTGGGCTGGTAGGCGCCGGGCAGATGGGCAGCGAGATCGTCTCGCAGGTTGGCGAGATGCGCGGGATGGAGATTGGCGTTGTTGTCGATCTGACTCCCGAGCGGGCGAAGCAGGGTTTCGCCCATTCCCGAAAGAAACCCGACGTGGTTGTAGCCGATACCCTCGCCGACGCCGAGCGGGCTCGTGCGGCGGGCGCGTGTGTTGCCACAACCGACTACCGGATCGCGACCCGCCTTTCCGGTGTGGACGCGGTGATCGATGCGACCGGTTCGGTGCGGATGGCGGCAACCGTTGCCATGGATGCAATCGACCACAAAAAGCACATCGTCATGATGAGCGTCGAGGCCGACGTCACCGTGGGGCCCATCCTGCAACGTCTGGCGGAGAACGCCGGCGTGGTGTACTCCCTGGCCGCCGGCGACGAGCCGGCAGCGATCTGCGAGCTCTATCGCTTTGCCGACGCTCTCGGGTTTGAGGTGGTCTGCGCGGGCAAGGGCAAGAACAATCCGCTGAACATCTATTCGACGCCCGATACTGAGGCGGAGAAGGCAGAACAGCGCAAGATGAACCCGCGCATGCTCTGCGAGTTTGTGGACGGTTCCAAGACGGCGATCGAGATGGCTGCCGTCTCCAACGCAACGGGACTGGTCATCGACAAACGGGGAATGCACGGTGCGAAGTCCACGGTGCCGGAGCTGAATTCCGTCTTCGTTCCAGCCGCCGACGGCGGCGTGTTGAGCCGAAGCGGCGTCGTGGATTTTGCGATCGGGGTGCATCCCGGCGTCTTTGTGGTGGTGCGTACCGACAATCCCCACATCCAGGCCGGCATGAAGGACCGCGACATGGGTCCCGGCCCGTACTACACGCTGTACCGGCCCTTCCACCTGTGCAGCGTTGAGGTTCCGCTCACGGTCGCTCAGGCGGTCTTCTACGGAGAGTCTTCGGGTCATCCGGGTGGGAAGCTCGTCACCGAGTGCATTGCGGTTGCCAAGCGGGACATCGCCGAAGGCGAAACG
>REDM01000092.1 GCA_007693485.1 Spirochaetaceae bacterium | reverse complement strand
CTCTCATCCTGAATCTGATATCGCTGTTCTTTCTGACGGTGATCTCGTTTGCCCTTGGGATTTACTTCTCCAGCAAGGTTGGTACGCGCGTGGACATTGTTGCCACCTTTGTGGCGCTCTTTCTGCATGCGTTTCCGGGCATCCTGCTCCTGATTCTGCTGCAGCTGTTTGCGTCGGCCACGGGGCTCTTTCCCATCACGGCCTACCCTCCATTTCCGTTTCAGGAAGACCCGGTGAGGTTTGGCTTCAGCTACCTCTACCACATTCTGCTGCCGCTGATCGGCGCATTTCTTTCCGGTATTGGTGGCACCATGCGGATGATCCGCGCTACCATGCTCGACCAGCTCGGACAGCCCTACATCACCTCCATTCGCTCCCGGGGCGTTTCCGAGCGCCGGGTTTACTTCGCCCACGCCTTCCGCAATACGCTGAACCCCTACATCACGTCGAGCGCGAACCTCTTTGCCGGCCTCTTTTCCGGCTCGCTCATCCTGGAGATCATCTTTTCCTATCCGGGCATTGGCCGGCTTATGTACGAGGCGGTTCGACAGGAAGACATCAATCTGGTGCTGACTAACATCATGTTCATCAGTTTCCTGGTTCTCTTTGGAATGATCACGGCAGACATTCTGCTGGCGCTGGTTGATCCGCGCATCCGGTACGGCAAGACATGAAACGATTCTTTTCTGCAATCCGAAAGCGTCCCGTTGCCCTCGCATCCGTGATTGTGCTGTTCACGCTCTACGGCACCATGATCTTCGCGGAGTTTCTCACGCCCTACACCCCGCAAACCGTGTTTCGCAACCATAACTTTCATCCCCCCAACGTTCGACTCTGGTCGCGGGAACTCGGTCTTGGACTGCAGGTACAGCGCCACGCCCTGGTCGATCAGATCAACTGGCGTTACGTTCCGCTGCGCGGCGAGTTCGTTCGGGTGCGGCTGTTCGCGCGGGGCCCCGAGTATCGCAAGTGGGGGCTGATTCCGATGAACGTTCACCTGTTTGGAACGGAGCGCCCCTACGCCGACGACGGCCGAACGTGGGAAGACGGCGGGCGGACCTACCCCGCCTTTCTGTTTGGCGCTGACCACCTGGGACGGGACCTGTTCACCCGGGTTCTTCACGGGGCGCGCATCTCTCTGACCATCGGGTTTGTGGGAATTACCATCTCGCTGACGCTCGCGATCATGCTGGGTGGATTGGCCGGGTACTACGGCGGATGGCTCGACTGGCTCGTCATGCGAGTTGCGGAGTTCTTCATCCTGATTCCCGGACTCTATCTGATCCTGTTTCTCCGGTCGGTGCTGTCTCGGGACCTGGACTCCGGACAGTCCTTCATTCTCATCACCGTGATCCTGTCGTTTGTGGGCTGGCCGGGCAGCGCTCGACTGATCCGGGGCATGGTGCACAGCATCAAGCGCGAAGACTTCATTACCGCCGCCCAACTGCAGGGCATCCCGGCGCTGGTGATCATCTTCCGGCAGATCATCCCCCAGATGGCGTCGATTCTCATCGTCAGCATCACGCTCGGCATCCCCGGCTTCATCCTGGGAGAAACGGTGCTTTCGTACCTCGGCCTGGGAATCATTGATCCGGCGGTGAGCTGGGGCTCCCTGCTGAACCGGCAGATCAGCTCGCTTTCAAATCTGCAGAACTTCCCGTGGTTCATGTGGCCGGGGTTCTTTCTGCTTCTCACAACCCTCGCGTTCAATTTTCTGGGGGACTTGTTGCGCGACGTGCTGGACCCATACTACCGCGAGAGGCGAATTCAATGAGCCTGTTGGAAATCGATAACCTGCACGTAGACTTTGCCACCTCCTCGGGTACCTTGCACGCGGTGCGGGGTGCGTCGCTGGAGATGGCTGAGGGCGAAATTGTCGGTATTGTCGGTGAAAGCGGATCCGGCAAGAGCGTTACGGCTTCGTCGGTGTTGCGCCTGCTCCCGGCCAACGGAATCTATACCGGTGGCGATATCCGCTATCGTGGCCGCTCGGTGTTCTCACTCTCGCCCACCGAGCTTCGGGAGTTTCGCGGGGCCGAGGTGAGCATGATCTTTCAGGAGCCCGGGCGATCCTTCGACCCGATCTACTCGGTGGGCCGGGCAATGGCGGAGACCATCACCGCTCACAAGCCCAACCTGAGCGAGCAGGAAGTCCACCGACGCTCCGTTGAGCTTCTCGATGAGGTAAACGTTCCCTATCCGGAACAGCGAATGGTCAACTTCCCCCACCAGTTCTCCGGGGGCCTCCTGCAGCGAATCATGATTGCTCTCGCGCTGGCGTCTGATCCCAAGGTGCTCATCGCCGATGAGCCAACAACCGCGCTCGACGTTACCATTCAGGCAGGAATCATGGATCTGCTGTTGCGACTGCGCACGGAGCGAAATCTTGCCATTCTGTTCATCACGCACAATCTCGCGCTGATTTCAAAGATTGCCGACCGCATCGTGGTGATGTACGGGGGAATGGTCCTCGAAAGCGGTCTCACCCGGGAGGTTCTGCACGCTCCGCGCCATCCGTACACCCGAGCACTGCTGAACTCGATTCTCTCGTTTGGGCGCCACTACACGACCGACCAGTTGCAGATCATTCCCGGAACGGTCCCCAACCCCTACGCACCGGAACCGGGATGCCCGTTTGCGCCGCGCTGTCCCCTCGTGCACGACGCGTGTACGTCCGCCGTTCCTCCTGAAGTTGAAGACGGTCACCGGCATCGGTGCCTTCTGTCCGGGGTGAAGGAGTAACCGATGCTGACGGTAGCAAACCTGTACAAGCGGTTTAACCTTGAGGCCGGTTTCTTTGCCCGTGAAGAGCGCTACGTCTACGCAGTAAACGGGGTCAGCTTCAGCGTTGGGGACCAGGAGATCTACGGACTTGTTGGTGAGTCGGGGTGCGGCAAGACCACCACCGCGCGGACCATCGTGCAGATGTACACGCCCGACGCGGGATCGATTCATTTTACCGAACAGAGCGGGAAGACGTACAACGTGCACTCACTCGGCCGATCTGAGCTCGCGGAGCTGCGCGGCAAGATCAAGTACGTCTTTCAGGATCCCGCGCGTTCCCTGAATCCCCGCATGACCATTCTGGAAATCCTGACGGCAGGGTACCGCTACTCACCCTACTGGCCGGGCCCAAAACAGGCGCTCGAAGAAGCGAAGGCCGTCATGGTGGACGTAGGACTCCAGGCATCGGATCTCGACCGGCGCCCTGCAGACTTCTCAGGGGGACAGCGCCAGCGCATCTCCATCGCCCGCGCCCTGATGGTGAAGCCCGAGCTCCTGATCTGCGATGAGGTGGTATCTGCGCTTGATGTATCGATCCAGGGCCAGATTCTGAACCTGCTCCTGCGACTGAAGGAAGAATACAAACTCTCGATGCTCTTCATCGCCCACGATCTGGCCGTTGTTTCGTATGTCAGTGATCGAATCGGCGTGATGTATCGCGGACTGATGATGGAAGAGGCCACGGCACGCGAGCTGACCGCCCGCCCACTCCACCCCTACACCCGGCATCTCTACGCGGCCATTCCGCAGATTACCCTGCAACACGAAGCGGCGCGAACCGCGACACGCAGGTTTCGCGAAGTTCCCGATCCCACCCGGCCTCCCGTCGAGATCGATGAGGCCATCTTCGACCGATCCTCAGCCTCCGCGAAGGTCCGTGGACAGAAAGGCCCGTCGGCCGAATCGGCCGCCGGCGACATGCTGGAAGTTGCGCCGGGCCATCTGGTCTCGCCTCACTTCGCCGACCCGGTCTAACCGGATTAATCGGAAGTCGATCCGGATTATCGGGACGGGATGAAGCGGCGGGCGTTCAACCCGCCGGTGATTCCGCCCGCGAGCAGCACCAGACCGATCGCCACCTGAACGACGGCCGCGGGGGTGATTTCGCTGACACGCCCGGTCAACGCGCCCACCACCGGAACAACGATCAAAACCGCACCGAGCCACATCACGGTGGCGAAGATCCGGGCGATTTGCCGCCGGGAACGCTCCAGTTCTTCATAGGTGATTGCGGTCCAGCGGTACGCCTTGTGCTGATCAATGGGAAACCGCGCGGCAACCGCCTCCGCGGCGGCAGCAGAATCCACCCGATCGCGAAACTGTTGCACTAGGAAGGGACGAACCTCTCTGGATAGCTCCTGCTCTCTGATTCGCTGAGCCCTCACGGTCTCATCCTGCGCAGTGGTACCCCGGGGTGTGCCGGTTGAACCCTCACGGGTGCGTTCACTCTCCATCCTGCAGCCCCTCATCATCGGGCGGTCGGATCACCGGCTCAGGCTTTCCAAAACCCAGCGGGCCGATCAACCCGATCAGGGCGAAGAGGACGGCCAACCCGCCGAAAATGAGCGCTCGGCCCCAGATCTCCAATGAGGTGTCGATCCGCTCGCTGCCGGTGTGGCGCGGATGGTACCGAACCCCTACCAGAGCTCCTTCGGCAGGCTCGCGACGACCCCGCCCAACCGGTGATGTGAAGCTTCTTCGGTTTCCGTCTGCGGTTCGAAACTCAACGGTCGGGTAGTACATAACACCGGTCTCACCGCCACCGAGAAACGGTGCGGAGCGGCCGGTCTCACGTTCGAACCCGCTCACGACGCCCACTGCAGACACCGCGTTCCGAAGAAATGTCGCCGTCGTCACGGTGTGTATTCCACCGGCGACGCCGAGGATCGCTGCGATCGCAAGAAATGCGCGACTGAATAACGTTCGAAAGTCCAGGACAATCTCCTCACGGCGGGATACCCATAATATACTCATGAAGGCTCCGGGAAGAAACTTTACTCCCGGCCGGAAGCGGTGTATCTTTCGCCCATGAACACGAACACCGAAGCACAGATCAAACACGCCGTACTCGATTTGAAAGGGGCTACCTGTACGTCCTGCGCGATTGCCATTGAGCATCTGGGCAAGCGACTGAAGGGCGTTTCCGATATCGCCGTAGAACGCGCAACAAGCACTATTCAGGTTGATTACGACGGAAACACCGAGCTGCTGCAGAAACTCTGCGACTTCGTCGGCCGCCTGGGATACGAGGCGACCGTGCGTACTCCCGAGTAGCCTCCGAATCGGCGCTATCCGCTGGATGCGACGCGCGCGTTCAGGCGCGACAGGCGCTGGGCGAGCAGCCGCGCAAGGAAGATTCCGTAGTGGGGGTTCTTCTTGATGGCGGAGACGAAGACGTTTTTGCTGATTGGGATCAACACGCTCTCACCACGGGAAAGCACGGTGGCCGAGCGGCGGTCATTCAACAGAAATGACATCTCCCCGAGAAACATGTCCTGTGGGGTCAGGCGTCCCAGTTCGTGGCCGCTCGCCTGAACCGAGAGCTCCCCGGACACGATGTAAAAAAGCGTATTGGACTCGTCGCCCTCGGAAAACACCACATCGCCGTCCTGGTAGCGATCTTCACCCTGGTTCTGGAAGATTTCGGGAACGATGTTACTCGACCGGTGCTGATGGGCGACTTCGAACGAGACTTCGTTTCCGGAATCGTTGTACCGCAGATTCTCCATGTAATGTCGCGTCATCTTGATCCCGTGACCGTGGAGCGCGAGCTGAGCTTCGCCGTTGCCTGCGATGTGTGACCGCCAGTCGAAGCCCGATCCCTCGTCGCGAATGGTGAACGAAGAGCGCTCGGGGGTGATTCGGTACGAGAAGTGTACCCGCTTTGCCTGCACCGCCGGATCGGCGTTCCGCTTTGAGCGAATCAGGTCGATGCTGTCGCGGCCTTCTTCGAGCCAACGGGTCTTCTCCTCAAAGGTGATGCCGCAGTTTCCATGCTCGACGGCGTTCATGAGCATCTCAAAAATCGCCACGTGTACCCGTTCGCGCCGATCCCGGTCGACGTAGTTTGCATTAAACAGGAAGTTTGACACCAGGTTCGCGTAGGTGCGGACGTTGAACGGATCGTTGTCCATCACAAAGCTGCCCGCAACCGCTCCGGTGAAGTAACTCTGGATGTCTCGATGGAAGAGGATGTTGCGATTCTCGGTGATGATTTTCAGCACCCGGAAGAAACTCGATACAAACTCACCGCGCGGAATGGCGCTGATGATCTGTGAATTTGGCACCAGCTCGCTGACTCGCGCCTCATCGCGTCGCCGGTGCACCGCGATGATTCCTCCGTAGTGGAGCCACGGGTCGGACTGAATGGTGTTCAGCACCGCCGTGGTGTCCATGGCGTCATCAGAGAGGTTCACGACGCTCACGTCCGGCAGCTCGTATGCCAGAAATTCGAGGGCTTCGTCCTTGTCCCGGAAAAATATCGGTTCCCAGAACGCACCAAAACGCTCGGTAACCTGGAGAATTCGCTGGTTCAGCTCTTCGTCACAGCTGATGACGGGTAGTTTCTTCACCGGTCCGCTCACCTCGGAGATTGAGTTTCTGCTTACACTATCGGTCAGAAACCCGATCTTTGTTACCCGAGGCGTGTGTTACCAAGGCTGTGCTTTTTCAGGCCCGGCGCACGGCTCCACTGGTCACCAGGTCGACTCCGAGGCCCTCCCAGTTCTCGATGACTACCTGGCCGATGGCAACCGGTGCTTCGAGCTCGATGCTGCGAGTGGCTCGGGCCAGATCCATGAGGCGGCCCTTCGGGATCGGCTTGGGGGTCCAGACAGGAACCAGGGGTCGCTCGCCGCTGCGAACCCGCACCGACGTGGGGAGAATCCGAAGAGGGTTGGTGATCTCCGCTTCCACGTACTCGCGCCCGAGTTTGCAGACGTTTCCGAAGATCTCAACAATCCCGCCGTACCCGTCCAACGTGGTACTGATCTCACAACCGCGCGGGCAACGCAGACAGATGATCGACTGCTCACTGTTTTCGCTCCCACGTTCATCGCGGTCTGCACCCGCGGCATCCGAGGTCTGTTCACCAACTGGAAACTGTTCGCAAAAACTCATTGAATCACCACCGTAAGCTCGTGCTCGTGTGCTTCCGCGAGGGCCTGCATCTGTTTGGCGCGCAGCGTGTGTACCATCATCTCCGCGGGACGGCTGTAGTTTTCTCGAAAAGACATGATCGGTCGATCGCCGTCCCACAACTCAACGGTTACTTTTCTCTCGATCAGCGCGTTTGGCCGGAGCATCAGCGTTACCTCTTCGTTCCCGCTTGTATCGATCCGTACCCGCTGCGGAATGACCGTGCCCACATTCTCGCCGGGCCGGATTGCAACCATGGCACCCGCTTTGGAAGCATCTCTGCCGGCTGTCGCATTGTTCCCGTTTCCGGTGCCGTGCTCGAGCGCGTATCGCGCCGCGTGGCGGCCGGCAACCTCCCCCGCTTTGCTGACATAGTCCACCAGGTCATAGATACTGGTGACATTTCCGGCCGCGTAGATGCCGGGTACATCGGTTGCCATGGTGCTGTCAACGAGTGGACCACCGGTTCGTGGATCAAGGTGTACACCGGCCTTCAGCGAGAGTTCGTTCTCCGGGATCAGGCCAACCGAAAGAAGCAGCGAGTCACACTCAATGCGCTCGGTGCTGCCGGGAATGGGCTGCAGCTCTTCGTCAACCTTCACCGTCTCCACCGCCTCGAGGCGTTGTCCACCGATAATATTCGATACCGTGGTACTGAGATGGAGGGGAATATTATAGTCCTGCAGGCATTGCACAAAGTTGCGGCGCAGCCCGGTCAGGAAAGGCAGGAGCTCAAGCACGCCAACCACTTCGGCACCCTCGATGGTAAGTCGCCGCGCCATGATCATGCCGATGTCCCCCGAGCCCAGAATCAGAAAGCGCCGGCCGGGCATGTACCCTTCAATATTGACTAACCGCTGAACGGTTCCGGCTGTATAGACACCGGAACAGCGACTGCCCGGGAGGCGGATCTGGGCACGAGTTCGTTCCCGGCACCCCATCGCCAGAATGATTGATCGCGGACGGTAATGGAGATAGCCGTGCGTCGCATTCATGGCGTAGAGGTCACGCTCCGGCGTCAGATCCATGACCATGGTGTCAAGCATGACGTCGATATCTGCGGCCTCTACCTGTTCCTGGTAGCGGTATGCGTACTCGGGGCCGGGTAGATCGTTGCCAAAGATCACCGCTCCAAACCCGTTGTGAATACACTGTGGAAGGATTCCGCCAAGACTGTCGTTTCGTTCGATCAGCAGGACGCGGACGTTTCCTTCCGCCCGCGCCGACAGGGCTGCGGCAAGTCCGGCCGGTCCGCCGCCGATCACGATTACGTCGTAACTGGTATCACACGTCATGGGTTAGCCCTTTGTGGTGCGAGCAAGGAACTCCGAGCCGGGTCCCTTCTTGGTGACGGCGGTCATCGGGATGTCCAACTCGCGCGAGAGTATTTCCATCACCCGCGGGTAATCGAAGCTGCCCTGGCAGCGACCGGTTCCAAGCCAGCATCGCCGTTTGATCGCGTCGTAGTCGCGCGCGGGTACCGGCGAGTGAATGGCGTCCACGATCTCGCCCTCCGTCACGTTCTCGCACCGGCAGACGATGCGCCCGTAGTTGGGGTTCCGGCGGATCAAGTCCGAACGCTGCTCGTGGTTGAGCTCCTTGAACGCCGGCCGTGCGGGTCGACGGGGATTCCACTCGTTCTTGGCCACCATTTCGAGTCCGGCATTCCGCAGAAGTCCTTCGACCCGCTCGGCAATCGCGGGAGCGGATACGTACCCGGGAGACTCGATGCCGGCCACGTTGAGCAGACCGCCAACCGTAGCGGATATCTCAATGACGAAATCGCGATTCGCGTTGCCGGTTGCGCGCACGCCGGAAAACCCGGCGATGATGTCCCGGGATTCCAGCGAGGGGATGAGGCGGCGGCCCCCTTCGAGGATTTCCGCCATACCGTCCCTGGTTGCGGTTGTGTCTTCCTTGTCGGCCACCTCTTCCGCGTTGGGTCCAACGAAGGTGTTTCCGTGGGCCGTTGTGCTGACCAGAATACCCTTTCCCTTGTCCGTGGGCATGGGGAAGAGCACGTTCTGCACCTGTACGCGGTTGGGGTCAAAGATGAAGTACTCTCCCCGTCGCGCGGTGATGGCAAAATCCGGTCGGTCACCCGCCAGATGCATGAAGTCGTCCGCGTGTACCCCAAGCGCGTTGATGAACCAGCGCGCACGAAACTCACCGGCGGTTGTCTGAACCGCAATGAGCGTTCCGTCGCTCACCAGCGCGTCGTGGATTTCGGCATTGAGAAACAGCGAGACGCCGTTGGTAACGGCGTTCTCGGCCGCGGCAACGGTTCCACCAAACGGATCGATCACCCCGGCGGTTGGTGTCCACAATGCACCGCTGACATCAGGAGTCAACAGGGGCTCCCGCTTCAGTACTTCAGCTCGGGAGATGATCTCGAGGCCGGGGATCTGGTTCTCGGTTCCGCGCGCAAGCAGTTTTTTGAGTCCGGGCAGCTGCTCATCTCCCAGGGCGATGATCATGGCCCCGGTCCAGCGATGGCCAACCTCAAGCTCATGCACCAGATCGTGCCAGAGCTCATTGCCACGACGGTTCATCTCGGCTTTGAGCGATCCGGGCGACGGGTCGTGCCCCGAATGGAGAATTGCGCTGTTGGCGCACGAAGCGCCGGTACCAACGTCGTTGGCACGATCGACGAGGGCGACTCGGATGGCATACCGTGAGAGCGCACGGGCGATCATGCTCCCCACAATTCCGGCTCCCATCACGACGACATCAAAATCTCTTGACTGCACGGCGAACTTCCTTCGGCGAGAACGTGCCACGGGTACGGCGGTGTCGAATTCTTCTCCAGAATATCGCGTAGATGAACGTTTGTCAATATTTGACGGACGTTTTCTCACTTGACAAGGGGCCGTTCGGAGTTATGATGGGGCAATGAGACGGCCCGACCGCACCGCCCAGGAAGCTCTTGAGGTAGCGAAGCTCTACTTCTATTCCGGGCTGACTACCGAGCAGATCGCCCGCGAGATGAAGGTATCCCGCCCAAAGGTGTCTCGATTGCTGACCTTCGCGAAGGAAAGCGGCATGGTGGAGATAACCATCCACGACACCGACCAGTCGATGGCACCCTTTGCGAGGGAGATTCGCGACTGTTTCTCCCTGAACTCGGTGCAGGTGGTTCCCGTGCCGGAAGTGCTCGGTGAGGTGCTCTGGCTCGACCGCGTAGCCAAACACGCAGCGAGTTACCTCAACGCGATTCTGCAGCCGGGAATGACGGTGGGGCTCGCATGGGGTACCACGCTCAGTGCGGTAAGCGAGCACCTGATCCCCAAACAGGTGGGCAAGCTCTCCTTCGTCCAGCTCAACGGGTCGGGCAACACCTGGACCAACGACAACAGCTACGCAGCACGCATTCTCCAGAGCTTTGCCGACAACTATCAGGCGCGGATCTACCTCTTTCCCGTCCCAACCTTTTTTGACTACCGGGAGACCAAGGATGCGATGTGGCGGGAGCGCAGCATCCAGCGGGTCGTGGAGATGCAGAGCAATGCCGACGTGCTGCTTTACAGCATTGGATCGGTCTCCGCGGGCGTACCGAGCCACGTCTACAGCGGCGGCTACCTCGAGCCCAAGGACCTGAAGGAGCTGAAGACCCAGGGAGTGGTGGGTGACCTGGCGACGGTGTTCTACCGGGAAGATGGAAGTTACTGTGACATCTCCATCAACGCCCGCGCGAGCGGCCCGCCGCTCGATCTCTACCCCAGGGCGCTCCACTCGATCTGCGTGGTCTCGGGACTGGCAAAGGTCCCCGGGCTGATTGCGGCGTTGCGCGCCGGGTACATTCGCGATCTCATTGTCGATGAGCCCACCGCGCGCGACCTGATGGACCGCATCTCGGAACCCAACCCTACACTACCCGGAGGAACAGATGGCTCAACGGTACGTTCTCGCGTTTGACGCAGGCACCACCAGCAACCGGGCGATTCTCTTTGATCACAGCGGTGCCATTGCCGGTGTAGCGCAGCAGGAGTTTCCCCAGATCTACCCAAAGCCGGGCTGGGTCGAACACGATCCCATGGATATCTGGGCAACCCAGAGTGGGGTGGCCCGGCAGGTTCTGGAGAAGAATGGCGTGCGTCCGGATCAGATCGCTGCCATTGGAATCACCAATCAGCGCGAAACCACCGTTGTCTGGGACCGCGAAAGCGGGAAGCCGGTCTGCAACGCAATCGTCTGGCAGGATCGGCGCACCGCGGGAATCTGCGACCGGTTGCGGGACGAGGGGCTGACCGACTACGTCCGCGAGAACACCGGGCTCGTGATTGATGCCTATTTCTCGGGAACCAAGATCAAGTGGATTCTGGACAACGTGGACGGGGTTCGGGCGAAAGCCGAACGGGGTGAGGTACTCTTTGGAACCGTGGACACCTGGCTCATCTGGAACCTCACCCGGGGCGCAGTACACGTTACCGACTACTCCAATGCGTCACGCACGATGTTGTTCAATATCCGCACCCTCTCCTGGGACCAGCAGCTTCTGCAAACGATGGGCATCCCCGAGGCGATGCTGCCGACCGTCCGTCCGTCGAGCGAAGTCTACGGGCACACCCACGAGGCGACCTTCGGCGGGGCACGAATTCCTATTGCCGGCGCGATCGGCGATCAGCAGGGTGCCCTCTTTGGACAGGCGTGCTTTGAGGCAGGGATGGCCAAGAACACCTACGGCACGGGGAGCTTCGTCCTGATGAACACGGGCACAAAACCGGTGCCGTCAAAGACCGGACTGCTCACGACCATCGCGTGGGGACTCGAAGGCGGTGTTGAGTACGCCCTCGAGGGCGCCATATTTGTGACGGGCGCTGCCGTGCAGTGGCTGCGCGACGAGATGCACGTTGTCAACGACGCGCGCGATACCGAGTACTTCGCCGGGAAGGTAGAGGATACCCACGGGGTCTACATGGTGCCCGCCTTCGCGGGCCTGGGTGCACCGTACTGGGACCAGTACGCCCGCGGTGCCATCGTGGGGCTCACCCGGGGTGCCGGAATGAACCACATCGTCCGCGCGACGCTTGAGTCCATTGCGTATCAGACCCTCGACGTGATCGAGTGCATGGAGAAAGACGCGCAGATGTCCCTGAAAGAGTTGAAGGTAGACGGCGGCGCGAGTGCCAACGGATTCCTGATGCAGTTTCAGGCCGACATGCTCGGCGTTCCCGTGGTCCGCCCCGCCATCATCGAAGCAACGGCGCGCGGCTCGTGCTTTCTTGCCGGCCTCGCCGTGGATTTCTGGCAGGACAAGCGGGAGATCACCGACAACCTCAGCATCGACAGCACCTTTGAGCCAAGAATGACGGGCGAGCGCCGTGCACAGCTCTACGCCGGGTGGAAGCGCGCCGTAGAGAAAGCCAAGGACTGGGAGCAACCCGAGTAGCGCCGAAGCCCGGCCGGCGCCCTTGAGGCAGTCCTGCGTTACGAGATGGCACCGCGGCGAACATCGGAGAGGCTGCGAAAAATCTCTTCAGTGGCGGTACTTCGGTTGAGGGTGTAGAAGTGAATGCCGTCCACGCCCTCCCGAATGAGCTCGCGACACTGCGCGAGCGTCCATTCCATCCCGGTGGCCGCGATCTCTTGATCGTTGCTGCATCGCTGCATACGGCGAAGCAGTTCCGCCGGATAGCGCGCTCCCAGTGCCAGCTCGGGCGTACGACGAAAACTCTGCAACGAGAGAATCGGCATGAGCCCCGCTACGATCGGTACCGTGATGCCGGAGATCGCGCACCGCTCACGAAAATCAAAAAAATCACGGTTGTCAAAGAAGAGCTGCGTGCAGATGTAGTGTGCGCCTGCATCCACCTTGCGCCGCAGGTAATCGAGTTCCGCGATTCTGTTAGGGGTTGCGGGGTGGCCTTCCGGAAAACCCGCCACACCAATACCGAACCCTCGGGAGTCGGGATGAAGTCCTGCGCGGTTGAACTCGACGATCGCCTGCACGAGGTCGGACGCGTGGGGGAAGTCACCGGGATCGCACTCCTGCCCCCGGGGCGGATCCCCACCAAGCGCCATGACGTTGCTGATATTGTGCCGCGCGTATGCGCTGAGGATTCGATGGATCTCGTCGCGCGTGTGGCACACGCAGGTAAGGTGGGGAATCGGATCGAGTGGGGTCTCTTCACGAACGCGAACCACCAGCTCGTGGGTCTTCTCACGGGTGCTGCCACCCGCCCCGTACGTTACCGACACAAAATCCGGCGACAGGTCGGTAAATCGCCGAATCTCGGCGAACAGTCCGGTCCACGCATCCGCGTTTCGCGGAGGGAAAAACTCGAAACTGAAGGTAGGGCGCCCTCGGGCAAAGATGTCGTCAATGTGCATGATGGTCCCTGATCAAATCCGGATTCAACGGCAGCAAAAAAACGACCGCCCCACGGTTTCCCGGAAGGCGGTCGGTATGTGCGGGTTGGGCAAAGCTCTACTTGGAGTAGAACTCGACCACGAGTTGCTCTTCAGCGATCGTCGGGATGACGTCGCGGGTTGGCAACACCGTAACCGTTCCCACCAGACCGTCGCGCTCGAGTGAGAGCCACGGCGGCACGGGACGACCGGTATTCTCAGCCAGAAGACGGCGAAGAAGATCCTTGGTGGCCTTCTTCTCGCGCGAGGCGACCACGTCCGAGGCACGAACCAGGGCCGACGGAACGGTAACCTTACGGCCGTTGAGATGGATGTGTCCGTGACTTACCAGCTGTCGCGCCTGCGAACGGCTGGCTGCGAGGCCCAGACGATACACCACGTTGTCCAGTCTTCGCTCAAGAA
>REDM01000011.1 GCA_007693485.1 Spirochaetaceae bacterium | reverse complement strand
CGGTCTCGGTGCCGTCGATGCCGGCCCCGAGGTCGATGTCCATCAGCAGCAGATCGAACGGGGCTCCATTCGCGTGCGCATCGTCTACGGCCTGGATTGCGGCCTCCCCGTGATGGGCAACGGAAACGCTGTAGCCAAACGAGGTGACGCGGCGAGATGTATCGATGGCTACAATTGCCTCGTCTTCCACGAGGAGGATTCGTCTGACTGCTTCAGCGCTCATACCGTGCTCCCGCTTAACGAGGCGGCCTGGGAATCCGAATCGTGTATCGCGTGCCGCTTCCGCGGTCGCAGACGAGTTCCGCGTTGAGTTGCGAAGAGAGACCGCGAATAAGCTCCAGTCCCATCGAACGAGCGGTATGGATGTCAACCGAGTCCGGCATGCCGCCGCCGTCGTCTCCCACGTTGACCACGTAGTGCTCGCGAGTGGTACTCAGCCCCAGGAATACGGTTCCGTGGCGGTTACCGGGAAAGGCGTGCTTCAAACTGTTCACAATAATCTCGTTCAGCAGCAGACCGCACGGTACGGCGGTATCGATGTCCAGATTGACGTCTTCCAGGTTCAGTACGAAGTCAACGCGATTGGTGCTCGTCCCGAAGGTGCTCCGCAAATAGCTGGCGAGGTCCTCCAGATACTGGCGGAACGGAAGTTCGCCGAGGTTGGTCGACCGATAGAGCAGATCGTGGATCATCGCCATTGAGTGAACACGGCTTCGGGCCAGCCCCAGGGGCTCGTCCAGATTGCACGATGCGCTCTCATTCTTCTGCAGAGAAAGAAGACTGCTGATGATGTTGAGGTTGTTCTTGACGCGATGATGAACCTCTTTGAGCAGGACTTCCTTGTCGCGCAGCGATCGGCGAAGTTCCTCTTCGGTTGCAATCCGCTCGCTGATGTCGCGATAGATGCTGTACATGCCGATGCTGCTTTCATCAATCCGGATCGGTTTGCTGAGTACCGACACCGGGATGTCGCGGCCGTCTTTCGCCCGTCGCGTGGTCTTGGGTATCCGCACCACACCGCCCGCTTTCAACGTTGCGAGCGCTTCGTCCACTTCCTGACGCTGGTCCGGAGTGAAGAGGAGCTGGTAAGGCGGAACGGAGCGCAGTTCCTCGTCGGAGTAGCCGAACATACGCGTGAACTCGGTGTTGCCGATGATGTATCGAAAGTCGGTATCGAGCAGTACGATGCCTTCGGGTGAGTCCTCAAACAGTTCGTACCAGCGAGCGCTCTGTATCAGCAGGGCGCGCTCCGCACGCTTGCGCTCGCTGACATCCTGCACCATGAAGGCGATCCCCAGATCGGGGTTGGCAGGGTCGAGCCACGTTGACGAAACCTGAATATCCAGAACGCGCCCCGGTTTGGTAACCCATCGCGTTTCCACCTGGACCCAGCCGTGCTCATTGAGGGCGGGATACTTGACTCGGCCAACCCGATCGTACTCCGCGTCGGTCTCAAACAGCATGCGGATGTTCTTGCCCGTGAGCTCCTCGCGGCGGTATCCAACAAGCGTGCAGAGCGCCGCGTTGGCGTCGCGGATCACGCGATCCTTGGCAAAACCGATGCCTACCGGAGAGCTCCAGAGCAAACTCTGACACCCGGTCGCGGAGAGCGAATAAGCTGACGAATTCACTTTGACTTCCGTTTTGCCCATTACCCCCAAATTATAGCATGGAAGCGATAATCGTGAAAGTGTTGTATTTGGTGCCGTTCCGGTCACTTCGTGCGGTCAGAACGCGTACCCAAACAACACCTCCACAAAGCCGTTTTCGCGAAACCGGCCGAACCGCGTGTCTCGGTCGCCGTAGAAGATGCTTCCGCGGACAACCATCTCCACGTCATCGCGCAGACGAAACTCCACGGCCGGCCGGATCGCGCCGGCTTCCTCTTCCCAGAGGTGAATCAGAACCAGCTCGGGCCGGACGCGCTCGTTGCGCAACCGGTCCGACAGCTGGGCCACCACGGTGTGTCTCCGGTAGTCGCCTCGCGGGTCGAAGTCGATATCCGCCGACGTTCCCGGAACCGGCCGGGCGATGCGGTCGCTTTGGAGGATTGCCTCGCCCTGCAGCTGCACGTTGATCGCGGCGTTGCTGAAGCCAAGGCTTCGATCGGCGCCCGCCATCCAGGCGACGCGGTGATTCTGCACGGAGGGGTCGTTTCCGCTGAAGTCGTCGCTCAGAAGATACGCGGCTTCAGCCCGCAGGGTGAAGGCCCCAACCGCCGCCGAAGCGTCCACCCCAAAGAGGTGGCGCCGGTTAAAGCGGACGGCGGCTGCGAGGGCATCATCGTCGATCGCGCCTGAGGAGGTGTACGCCGCGGCCGCAGCGATCACCGCCGCCTGATCGATCCAGGGTGTGGGGAAGAAGCCCCAGTGGTAGGTGAGGCCGTAGTCCACCCCGGCACCGCGCGCGGTGAAGCGGGCACCCGCCTGCAGGTGGTCAAGACGACGGCCGGCGGCTTCGTACTGCGCGAAGAGGGCGCGCGCCAGCTGATCCTGCTCTCCGGCGTTCAGTTCGATTCCAGGCAGGGCATTGAGTCCGGCGAGCTGGGAACGAAGCGCCGTGACCTCGGCAGGCGCCCAGGGCCCGTCCAGCGGGATCCGGTCGGGCGCGAAGGTGGGCGACAACGCCAGCTGCAGGGCGGCCTCGCGGCCGGTGGGGATGGTGAACAGGGCCATCGGGTGGGCGCGTTTGCGGTCGATGTAGTCACGCGGATTAACGAAGTCGGTGTAGTTGATCGGGTTGAGTACGTCGACCACGTGGACCCCGTCGCCCGCGCCCCACACCGTTTTG
>REDM01000012.1 GCA_007693485.1 Spirochaetaceae bacterium | reverse complement strand
ACGCGTCCATCGCTTCGAGATCTCCCAGAATCTGCGCGTAGGTCTGGGGCACCGGCCGGTTTTCCGATGCGAGAACTATCTTGGCAGTTTCGATTACCGCGTTGATCAGCTGCTCCACCCAACGGTCGAGGTTGCGCTGAAGGTCGCGATCGCTGCGATAGCGATCAAGTCTCACTGCGAGAAACGCATCTCGGTCCTGCATCTCCTGAGTAACGAAATCCACGATTCGCTGAAGACGTGACCGGTCGGTCTCAGACAAGGAGCTGCTGCCCGCACGAATCGCGCGGAACTCCTTTTCGGTGGTGCGAAAATCCATTGCGACGTTGGTGACGGCCAGGAAGTACCGGGAGTGAATGGATTCGTCGCGAATCAGAACCGCAACTCCGTCGCGCACCGCGGCCGCACAGACCGACGCGGGGGCGCGATTCAGCACCAGCAGGTCGACGTTGCGATTTGTCGAACGCTCCACCGCCAGCTGGATGGCGGTTTCCCGGGCGCTCCTCCGATCGGTTTCGATCTCCAGAGTGCGCCCCGAGTCGAAGTAGACCGCAACGTCGACATCGGAGTCATCCCGCAGTCGATCAATCGCGGCCGACCCGAAGAGACAGGCAAACGATATTTCCGCGAATGGCTCGAGCGCCCGTCGCACGGCCGCCACCATATCGTCGACACCCATGCTGGTATTGTAGCACAATGCGGCGCGGCTGATGAAACGTCAAGATTCGGTTTGGCACGGATCGATGATCCGAACTGACCGGGTCAATCGGCGGAACTCTTTGGCATTCCCGGTGGCAATCGCGTCGACGCCGGCTGCGGTGAGGGTATCGATAATGAACGCATCGTACGCGGCGCCTCCGGCCGCCGGCACACGGTGGATCCGCTCCAGAACGTCCCACGTTGATTCGTGCGAAAACGGTGCGATAGCAGCGTTACCCGTCAGAGTTTCCCGCAGGACCGTGACCGCCTCTGCAGGCACCAGTCGATATTCGGCGGGAAGTCGCGTCAAAACGGCATACGATTCGAGCACCGAGTGATGGGAAACAATCACGTCGTGAGTATCGAACGCCTGATTCAACCATGCAGCCATTACCGGGTGGAGCGGATGGCTCGCGTGAACGCAGGCCACAATCACCGAGGTATCAACACCGACTCTCACTGGAACTCCGTTTGTTTCTGATCCAGGACGGTGGTTCGCATGGACGCGACATCAAAGACGTCCGCGGGCGCGTATCCGGCTCCAGTGTCGACCGCCACCACACGCCCCACACGAACGAACCGATGCTCCACTCGGGACGGCACCAAGGCGATTCCGTCCCCCTCCGCCACCAATTCCAGCTCGGTACCGGCCTTGAGGCCGTATCGTTCACGAATGGCTTTCGGAATGACCAGTCGTCCGGCGGAATCGACGGTGACTTTCGTGTTCATGGAACGATTATACCATAATTCATGGCATTTGCCAGAAAAAATGGTATCGCTTCACCCCTTACCGCAACACCCGTGCCGGGTGCTCAAGCAGCCCCACCAGCGTCTGCAGAAAGTGTGCGCCCTGGGCGCCGTCGACCACCCGGTGGTCGATGGTGAGGCTGAGGCCCATGCGGCGGCGGACTACCAGTGAGCCGTTCTCTACCGCGGGAACCTCTGAGACAGCGCACACCCCGAGGATGGCGACCTGTGGCGGGTTGATGATGGGGTTGAAGCTCTCGATCCCGAGCATACCGAGGTTGGTGACGGTGAAGGTTGCACCTTCGAGCTCAGCGGGCTGAAGCTTTCGGTCGCGCGCACGGGTTGCGAGGTCGCGGGTGCGGCGGGCCAGGCGTCCCACCGGCAGCGTGTCCACCCGGTGAATCACCGGCACGATCAGCCCGTCTGGAAGCGCAACCGCCATTCCCAGGTTGATTTCTCCGTGCAGCACCACGTCCGACCCGTCCACCGTGGCGTTCAGGTCGCGGTGATCGGCGAGGGCTGCAGCAACGGCCTTCATCACCAGGTCGTTCAGCGAAATCTTGACATCACCGCGCTGGTCGGCGCCGTCGTTGAGTTCCGTGCGCAGGGCGAGTAGCCGGGATACCTCGGCCGAAGCGTTGAGGGTTACGGGAGGAATGCCGAGGTGGCTCTTCATCATGTTGTCGGCAATGACCTTGCGCATGCCGGCGATTGCGCGCCGCTCGTCGGGAGGGGCCGGCAGGCCGCTGCCGGCACGCTCGCCCGCAGCAGCTGCAGCGGCGAGCACGTCACCCCGGGTCACCCGCCCCTGCGGGCCACTTCCGGCAACCGCCGCGAGGTCCACGTTGGCCTCGGCGGCAACCCGACGCGCGAGCGAGGACGCCTTGACCTGCGTTCCGCCGGCCTCTGCCGCCACACGCACATCCGCCACCCGGACCGCGCCGTATTCGCCGCTGCCGGAGAGCTGCGAGAGCGCAACTCCGTGCTCATCCGCGAGGCGGCGCGCCGCGGGAGTTGCGGGCACGCGGCCGTTTCCGTCCGACCCCGTGGGTGACGTGGCAGCAGGCCCGGAGGTTGATGCAGCCGCTGCAGAGGCGGTGGCCGAAGGCCGCGACTCGGACGTCGGAGTCGCGGCTTCGGATGGCTCGCGCGCCGCGCCCGCAGGCGCTGAAATCGGCGCCGCAGCGCCCTCCTTGGGAACCGACTCGCCCGCCTCGCCGATGTAGCCGATGGTCTCGGTGACCGGGACCACCTCGCCGGGGCCCTTCAGGATCTTGAGCAGGACCCCGGCGAACTCAGCTTCCACCTCCATCGAGACCTTGTCGGTTTCGATCTCGAGCAGGGGTTCCCCGACGGTTACGGT
>REDM01000096.1 GCA_007693485.1 Spirochaetaceae bacterium | reverse complement strand
TTTTTGCGGAGTATAGCATATTCTATCCGTGCAGGTGCAAGGTTTCGTTTGTTGACAGGCTCGCTTCCCCCGTGGGCTACCGGAACTCGCTGCCGCGCACGCCCTTCGGATCGATTCGTGAAAGCGCTTCCCGCTCTTCGTCCGTCGGCGGCGGTTCAACGGCGGCGTCGGGTGCGGATGCGATGGGGAAGCCAGTCTGCTCCCTGATCTCGGCCTCGCTCGAGTAGTCGAACCATCGTGCAATTCGCAGTTCCCCGTTGTCCACGCGAAGAATGCCGAGTGGGGTTACCACCTCGCGCACGTTTCCGGCGGCGGTCACGAAGTCGCAGCGTTCTACGATGGTGCGCGCGTCGTGGCGGGTGCGCCAGACGATGGTGCGCCGTGCCGTAGGTACGATAGCCGCGCTGCCCGCGCCGCCGGGTAGTTTCACCTTCGGAGCCTCGAACGCGCCAATCACGCTGTTGTTGATCCGACCCGCCCGGTCAATCTGGACCCCGCCGAGAAAGGCAACGTCGAGCTTGCCGCGGGCCGACAGGTCAAAGATATCGATGAGCGAAAAAAACGAGCGGCTTCCGGTGAGAAACCCGGGTGCGCAGGTGGAGACGTCGAGGTCGCTTGAGTCGATGTCCACGCCCCCGGTGATGTTGAGGTACTCCATCAGCGGGTTGTGGAGGCTCTTGGCCAGCGCGATGGCAACGGCCGGCAGAGGGCTTGCGAGGCCGTGAAAGACGTTGCGCGCGCCAGTCAGCAGCCGCGCGAGCGATACCGTCATCTGGTCGGCACAGCGTGCGTCGTCGCTCATCAGTGTGCCTCCTGCCGAGAATCGGCCGATTCCTGCAGCGTATCCAGGTATGCAAGAAGGGCCTCCCGGTCGGGCAGTGCGATCAGGGCCTCTACGCCGGCCGGATCGATTGGGTATTCGCCGTGACAGCTGCCTGGCCAGGCTCCCCGAGGAGACTCAACCACTCCGGTGACCAGCACCGCGGGGATGTCCACATGATCCAGGGGAACCGGCAGGGCGTCGGTCTTTACGACGTGCTCTGCGGTGAGAACCACCTGATTGGCCGCACGCGCCATCAGGAGATCTTCGCATTTTGCGCCGAGGATAACGCCGTTGCCGGCGCGGTCGGCGTACTGTACATGAATGACTGCCAGATCGGGAGCGATGGCCGGAATGGCGACCGGACGGTCATCGGGCCGGTAGGGGTTGCTGATGCGCTCGAAGCCGCGCGCCTTCACCAGATCGCTTCCGTCGAGACCGCGGACGGGAAGAAACTCCAGGCCGTAGGCGGCCGCACGCATCGCGGCGATCACGGTGTAGCAGGCGTGCTCCCACGCCTTCACCGCACCGCTCTCAACGGCACGCCGGTAGTGTCGCGCAAGGCCGAACTGCGTCTCGTAACCTACGAAGCCGGCTGACACCGCGCGTACCAGCCCCGCCAGACAGAGCAAGTCGATATCGTAGGCGCCCGCCGTTTTTGCAAGGTGGAGGGCGAGATCGGTCCGTCGCGCAAGGGCGCGGACAAAGGCGTGGGGAGTGCGGTGGAGGCTGTTCCCACCGAGGGCCATGGTGCGTTCGCCGGGAGGCAACAGGGCGACTGCCTCGGCCATCGTCATGATTCGATCCATAGCGGGCATTCTACCATACTTTGTTCCGGTTTTGTCGACCGGAGTGTGCACGATCTCGGGAAACGTGCGTGTTAATGTGGTTTCTTGTTGGATTTTTGTTGACAACTCGTCGAACCGCTTCTACAATCGGAGGCGAATTGTACGAGTGGAACGCTCGCGTCGCACGGACATCAAGGGAGGCCCGATGGTTGAACTTCTGACGTACGCCTATCTGGATCGATTACAACCGCAGTTTACCGCGTTTCTCGCGACGGTTGCCAAGGGGTACCTTCCGCTCTCGGGTCAGGCGAGTCTCTGGGTGGAGATCCGCCCCGGTATGGACATCAACCGCCTCACCGATGCCGCGCTGAAGTCAAACGACGTGCAGCCGGGCATCATGTACGTCGAACGGTCTGCCGGCGTTCTCGAAATCCACAGCTTCGATCAGGGAGCCGTGCTTGAAGCTGGAAACGCCATCCTGGCACGACTCGGCATGACCATGCAGGACCGGCTGACTCCACGTCTGGTCGGTCTTGAGACCATCAAGAACATCAGCGACTTCCAGTGTCAGCTGATCAACCGGATGCGGCACGGGAACATGATTCTGCCGGGGGAAACCCTGCTGACCATCGAAACCCATCCGGCGTCCTATGCTGCTCTGGCCGCAAACGAGGCCGAGAAGGCAGCCCGGGTCAACATCATTGAAGTGCACGCCATTGGAGCCTTCGGCCGCGTCTACCTTGGTGGTGATGAGGCGGAGGTTCTGGAAGCGAAGAGTGCCGTCGAGAAGGCGATCGCGTCCATCGATGGAAGACCAAACCAGAAGTGAAGGAGATATGAGCATGGCATCAGATGCATTGGGAATGATTGAGGCGCAAGGCTTTGTCGCAATTGTCGAGGCGGCCGACGCCATGGTGAAGGCGGCAAAGGTTGATCTGGTGGGTTACGAAAAGACCGGCGGTGGATTTGTCACAGCCATCGTCCGTGGCGATGTCGCCGCAGTGAAGGCCGCCACCGAGGCGGGCGCCAAGAGCGCCGAACGCGTCGGAAAGCTGGTTAGCGTGCACGTGATTCCGCGCCCGCACGAGAGCGTGGATGCGGCGCTTCCGCTGGGTCGGTCGTCCGCTGCACCCGCCAAGAGCGGAAAGTAGGCGGAAACCGTCATGTTCCTGGCTCGGGTCACCGGCACCGTTGTGGCCACGCAGAAGGAGCCCTCCATGGTGGGAAGCAGCTTCCTTATCCTGGAGCGGCTCGATGAACGCCTGCAGCCCAAGGGCGATTACGTTGTTGCCGTGGACGCGGTTGGCGCGGGTGAAGGGGAGGTTGTGCTCTACGCCTCCGGCTCGTCAGCGCGACAGACCCGCGTGACCAAAGATTGTCCTGCGGATGCGGTCATCATGGCCATTGTGGACTCCTTCTCCCTCCACGGAGAAACGGTGTTCCGCAAATAGGGGGATCGCTCATGTTACTTCACGAACGCGGCCAACAGAACCCGGTTGTTTCTCCGGCTACCCTTCCCGGCGTCACCGTGTCGCGAGCCGCGGACGGCGCTGCTCCAACGCCGCGGGCCGTTCCCGCCGGTCGGTCGTCAGTGGGTGGCCGCGCGATCGGCGTATTTGACTCCGTAGACGAGGCGATCTCCGCAGCCGTGGTCGCTTCACGGCAGCTGGCTCGGTTCCCGCTCAGCCGGCGGGGCGAGATCATTTCCGCGATGCGGCAGATGGTGCTGCAGAACCTCGAGTTCCTGGCGCGGCTCGCGCACGAAGAGACCGGCATGGGACGCGTATCGTGTAAAATCAACAAGAACCGTCTCGTTGCCGAGCGGACGCCGGGAATCGAGGCGCTGACCACTGCGGCCACCACGGGTGACAAGGGGATCACGCTGGACGAGTTCGCGCCCTACGGGGTGATCGGGTCCATCATTCCTTCGACCAACCCCACCGAGACCGTCATCAACAACGGAATCGGAATGTTCGCCGCGGGCAACGCGGTGGTGTTCAATCCTCATCCCAATGCGACCATCTGTTCGCTCACCACCATCAGCATGCTGAACCAGGTGATCGTGCAGCACGGTGGGCCGGAAAACTGTTTCACCGCGGTGACCAGGCCGACCATTCAGACCGCCGAAGCGATCATGCGCCATCCCGACATACCGTTTCTGGCCGTTACCGGCTCGGAGGCGGTGGTGAACGCGGCGATGCAGAGCGGCAAGAAGGTGGTTGCTGCCGGCCCCGGGAATCCACCGGCGGTGGTCGATGAGACCGCGGACATTCCCCGCGCCGCGCGAGATATCGTCGCGGGAGGATCGCTTGACAACAACATCGTCTGTATCGCCGAGAAGATCACCGTGGTGGTCGACTCGGTGGCCGACCAGCTCATGGTCGAGATGGAGAAGGCCGGGTGCTACCGTGCTTCGGCAAATCAGATCCGCCAACTGATGATGGTGCTGTTCTCGCAGGACCCCAAACCGGGCGTACACACCCCGGTCAAACGTGACTTCGTGGGAAGGGACGCCCGGGTGCTGCTGGAGGCGATCGGGACCCGCGTCAACGACGATCCGAGACTCATTCTGTGCGAAGTTCCGCACGATCATCCGTTCGCCTGGAGCGAGATGCTGATGCCGGTGATGCCGGTGGTTCGGATGCCCGATGTGGACGCCGCGATCGACTACGCAGTTCGTGTCGAACGGGGCAACCGTCACACGGCAGCGATGCACTCACGAAATATCGATAAGCTGACCGAGATGGGTCGACGGATCGGCTGCTCGGTCTACGTGAAGAACGGTCCGACCTTTTCGGGCCTTGGGATGGGTGGAGAGGGATACACCTCCTTCACCATCGCGTCACCGACCGGCGACGGACTGACCACCGCGCAGACCTTTTCGCGCCGTCGTCGCTGCGCCCTCGTCGGCAACTACTCCATCGTCTGAGGCAGATCGTGACGCCGTACCGCCTGAAGGTCGAAAAAACACCGCAAACCCTCGGTGCCATCGAGCTCACCAGCATCGCACGCGGCTACCGTGTAGTCGATCAGATGGTGAAGCGGGCTCCGATCACCCTGCTCGATGCCCGACCCTGCAGTCCCGGAAAATTCCTCGTGGTCATTACCGGCGACGTCGCATCGGTCGATGAGGCACTGCAGATCGGAACCCGCGAGTCGGGGTCGTCGCTTTTTGGGACGATCTTCATCCCTGACCTGATGCCCGAGGTGGTCGCGGCAATAAACCGAACGGTCACCGTTCCGGTCACCGAGACCATCGGCGTGATCGAGAGCTTCTCGGCAGTGTCCGTCATCGAGGCGTCTGACGCCGCGATAAAGGCCGCCTCGATCGGGATCGAAAGCATCAGTCTGCTGCAGGGACTTGGTGGAAAGGCCTTCGCGGTTTTCGCCGGCGAACTGACCGACGTACAGACTGCCGTCGATGCCGCCCGCGGGCGAATTCCCGACGATATGTTTGTCGATTTGCAGGTGATCGCACAGGTGTCGCCCGAGTTGATCGCCTTGCTTCCCGGGAGGCCATGACATGTTTCTGGCCCGGGTCATTGGATCAATGCAGGCGACCGCGGTCGTAGAGGGCATGACGGGAGTGAAGCTCCTCTGGGTGCAACCAGAACTGGCATCCGGGGAGAAGGCGGGAGCCGCGCTGGTCGCCTGCGACGCCACGGCCCAGGCGGGTGAGGGCGATCGCGTCTATCTTGTTGACGGTCGCGAGGCGGGTCTGCCGCTGCCCGACAGCTTCGTTCCCGCCGATGCCACCATTGTGGGGATTGTGGACGAGGTGTCCGGATCATGAATCTGGGGATCGTTACCGCTACGGTAACTGCGACGGTGAAGCATCCGGTCTACAAGGGGCGGCGGTTGATGGTGGTCTCCATCTGCCGTCCGGACTGGACGCCTACCGGCAAGGAGACGCTTGCGGTGGACACCGTTCAGGCCGGGATCGGAGACCGGGTACTGGTGTTGAAAGAAGGTAACTCGGCGAGGGCGATCCTGGGGGTCGATCTACCGCCGCTGCAGGAAATGATCGTGGGCGTGGTCGACCGGGTATACGTGTCGTCCCACGGACCCGGCGGCGGGGAAGCTCGCCGCTACAAGGAGTAATCGATGTTCCCCAGAGAGCTGGAAGCGCGAAAAGAGATCGTTTATTTCAGTCATAAAGTTCACGCTGCCGGACTGGTGTGCGCCACGGACGGAAACCTCTCGATCCGCCTGGACCAGAACCACGTTCTGATCACGCCGTCAAGCATCCGGAAAGAAGACATGTACGTGGAGGCGCCGATCGTCATCAATATGAACGGTGAACCGGTGAACGACGACCGCCGCCCCTCCACCGAACACAAGGTTCATCTGGAGGCGTATCAGCAGCGTCCCGACGTGATGGCGGTCATTCACGCACACCCGCCCAAGGCGATTGCGTTTACCATCGCGGAGGCGGAACTGGATACGTGCGTGTTGCCCGAAGTGGTGGTCACGCTCGGTTCCGTTCCTGTGGCGCCATACGCCGCCCCGAGTACGGACGAGCTGCCGGCCTCGATGCGAGAACTGATTCGCCACAGCGACGCCCTCATGCTGGCCCGCCACGGCAGCGTCACGGTAGGCCCGACCTTGTCGGATGCGTTCAAGAAGCTCGAAAAGCTGGAGCACAATGCAGAGATTCTGATCTACGCGCGCATCCTCGGAGGAGCCCGTGGCTTCACCCATGATCAGCTCGAGGAGCTGCAGGCACTCCGCGACTTCTACGGCATCAAGACGCACAGCGTTGCCTGCTCGACCCGTCGCACGCAGTCGCCGGCATCGTCAGCCGCTACCGCCGGCGCGGGAATCGGTGGGATCGGCGGCTTCGTCCCCGCACGCGACGATGCCGCGTGCGCGTGCGCGCAACCGGTCGGCGCTGATCGCGTGACGGCATCCCCCGAACTGCAGGCACTGGTTTCCGAGATTACCACCCGGGTGCGTTCCCGGTGAAACCGGACGTCCCGGGACAGATCATGTACCGAACCAGACAGGAGGAAGAGCAATGCCCTACGTCACGCTGACCGAAGAGACCGCACGGGAGTACGCGCGAGCGAACACATCAGTGTTCCCCAATGATGCAGCCCTGGAGTGCAAGGAGATCGGTGATGGAAACCTCAATATGGTGTTCCGCATCGCTGAGAAAAGCGGAACCAGGAGCGTGATCATCAAGCAGTCGCTTCCGCATGCGCGAATCGATGACAGCATCGCCGCACCGCTCGATCGCGCCCGCATTGAGAGCGAGATGCTGGTACTGCACGACCGCCATTGTCAGGGCCTTGCCCCCAAGATTCATCACTACGACCGCGAGATGTATGCGATTGTCATGGAAGATCTCTCGGACCACGTGGTTTTGCGCAAGGGACTGATCCAGGGCAACACCTATCCCAAGCTGGCTGAACACATCGGCGAGTTCATCGCGCGTTCGACCTTCTTCACCACCGACCTCGGCATGGACCCGGAAGAGAAGAAGGTTCTTCAGAAGAGCTTCGTGAACCCGGAACTCTGCAAGATCACCGAAGACCTGGTACTTTCGAACCCCTATTTTGACGCCGCCAACAACAGAATCGATGTGGAGATTCGCGAGCGCGCTGAACAAAACTGGCAGGACAGCGAGCTCAAGCTTCAGGTCATGCAGCTGAAGGAGAAGTTCATGACCCAGGCGCAGGCGCTCATCCACGGTGACCTGCACACCGGTAGCATCTTTGTAACGAAGGAGACGACCAAGGCGTTCGATCCCGAGTTTGGATTCTTTGGTCCCATTGGATTTGATCTCGGCGCGATTCTGGGAAATCTGATTCTCAATCACGCGAGCCAGCAGTGGCATATGCGAGACGACGCCGCGCGGCGTGCGGCGTTCCGATTGTATCTGCTCGATACGTTCCGCGAGATCTGGAACGTTTTTGACCGGAACTTCCGCGCCTTGTGGAAGCAGCACGTCACGACGCCGATGGAAAGCAATCCGCTTTACCTGGAGAACTACATGGCCCGCCTCTTCGCCGATGCGATCGGTTTCGCGGGTTGCAAAATGACGCGGCGTATTGTGGGTCTCGCTCAGGTAGCCGATATCCGCTCGATTCCGGATACTGCAGTGCGGGCGCAGGCGCAGATCGCGGTGCTCGACACCGCGCGCGAGTTCATCATGAAGCGTGAAAGCTACCGCTCGATGGATGAGGTAGTGGAAACGGTTCGCCGGTACGAAGCAGGCTGAGGGCGGACATATTTTTTGTGGGAACCGCGACGCGGAAAAGGGAGAGATCTATGCTGGCGGTTGAGAGACGGCAAGTGATCTTTGAACTTCTTCAGGAGACCGGCAGCGTTACCGTTACCGACCTCTCCCGCCGGTTTGAAGTCAGTGAAGAGACCATCCGCCGCGATCTCACCAAGATGGAGAGCGGAGGGCTGCTGCAGAAGACATACGGCGGTGCGTTCATCAATGCGGGAATGCACCGGGAAGTGCCGGTGAGCCTTCGGGAGCACACCTACGTGGAAGGCAAGAACGTCATTGGTGCGTTGAGTGCCGAGATCATCCGCAACGGTGACACCATCTTTCTGGATGCGAGCACGACCGCGGTCCATATCGCCGAGCAGATACTCGATCGGAAGAACCTCGTAGTCATCACGAACGCACTGAAAGTGGTCGAGTCCCTTGCCCGGGCGCCCAGCATCAAAGTGATCTGCACCGGAGGGACGCTGCGGGCGAGCTCTCTGACGCTGGTGGGTAAGGCTGCGGAGTCTGCGATCGCGCAGTACTTTGCCGACAAGGCGTTTATCTGTTGCGACGGGGTGCACCGCGCCCACGGAGTAACCGACGCCAACGAGAAAGAGGCCGAGGTTCGCAAACAAATGATGCGGCAGGCTGCAAGCTCGATCCTCGTGGTGGATGCTACCAAGTTCGACAAGACCTCCTTTGTGCACATGGCCGATTTCGGCGGGTTTGACGTCATGATTACCGACAAAGAAATCAGCTCCGAATGGCGGGCCGTACTTGCAGAGCACGACGTCGAGTGCAGAACCGGAACGTAAAACCACAATAGTGGTCAACAAACAAAAAAAGTTTGACAGCTGACCGAAGTGGGCGTACAATGGCAAACAATCAGCCATAAAACAACATGAGCTGAGAGAGAAACCACAGGAGTGGCGCACCCAATGCGCTGCAAAAAAGGAGAAGCAACATGCGAAAGATTGCGCTGTTGGTGCTCGTGGTCATGATCGTTTTCTCGGGAACGATCTTCGCCGCAGGACAACGGGCTGGAACCGGATCGGTTACCAATATCCCCGGAGCCCCCGCACCGTTTGACGGCAGCACGGGCCGTCAACTCCACATCGCTCACCTGAGCTTTCTGCAGGAAGGCGAGTTCATGCAGATGTACCGCGCAGGCGTTGAAGCCCAGGCTGCGGCGCTCGGAATGCGCGTCACGCTGCTCGGCCGTCATACCGACGCGCAGTCGCAGGCAAATGCAGTTGGTCAGGCGATCAACCTCGGCGTGGATGGAATCGTGGTGCAGCACGGTCTGACCGAGACAATGATGGGCCCCGTCCAGCAGGCGCTTGATGCCGGCATCCCTGTGGTCGCATTCGACGTCGATGTTCAGAACCCGCGCGTTCCTCAGGTTGCCCAGAACGATCCTCAGCACGGCCGCAACGCTATTGAAGCGATCGTGCGCGACTTCAACGCACAGGTCGACCTCGGCTACGTCTACGTTGCCGGGATTCTTCCGCTTGATCAGCGCGACGGACCGATCCAGCAGACTGTGAACGCCAATCCCGGCGTGCGCATCGCTGCTCAGACGGGAACCCTTGACTCACCGATAGCGGTTCGCAACGCGGACCAGGCGACTGCGGTGCTTCGCGCAAACCCCAACATCCGCGCCTTCCTGGCGCCATACAACGAGTTCGCGAAGGGTATCGTGATGGCACTCGAAGAGCTCGGCATCACCGATCGCGTTCGGGTCTACAGCGTGGATATTGCGACCCAGGACATCGAAATCATGACGCAACCAAACAGCCCATGGGTCATGACCTCGGCGGTAAACCCCTTCGAAATGGGCGCCGTATCTGTTCGTACCCTGGCCCAGGTTATGGCAGGTGAGTCGGTGCCTCGCGACGTACTGGTTGAGCCGATGATCTTCACTGCGCAGATGCTTCGTGACGCGCGCGTGACCAACATGGAAGAGCTGCTCGAAGCCTTCCCCGCGTTCAGCAGTTCCAACGCAGCTCGCTCACCGTGGATGCCCGCAGGAAGCGGTCAGTAATCTGGCTTCGTGGTGTCTGCTGAGAGTGGGCACTACGGAAATGGGCCGCCGGCGCGGGACGCGGCGGCCTTTTTTTGGGGTCGCGGCCCGAACCGTGGCCGGAGGAAGGAGTCCGGGTGCGATGACGCCCAGGCTTTCACCCACTACCGTACAAGGATCATCATGGATAAGCAAACCGTAAAGAGTGTCGCGTGGGAGAATGGAACCCTTTACCTTCTCGACCAGACACAACTGCCGACGGATGTGGTGGTAGAGGAACAACAGAGTGTCAAGCAGGTATGGGACTCCATCAAGAAGCTGAAGGTGCGGGGCGCCCCTGCGATCGGAGTGGCCGGAGCATACGGCCTGGCGGTTGCGATGCGCGACAAGATCTCCCTTGATCGTGAGTCGTTTCTGGCTGAAATGCAGGACAATGCGTCCTATCTGGACAGCTCCCGTCCCACGGCGGTGAACCTGAGCTGGGCACTGAACCGTGTGGTGAAGACCGTGCGGGCTCATTCGGCCAAATCGGGCCGTGAACTCTACGATGTGCTGGTCGCGGAGGCTGAGGCCATTCACGCTGAAGACGTTGAGCTCTGTCGTCGCATCGGCGAACATGGGGTGTCGCTCATCAGTGACGGCATGGGTATTCTGACTCATTGCAATGCAGGACGGCTGGCGACCTCCGATTATGGTACCGCCACGGCGCCGATGTATCTTGCTCATGAACGCGGTGTATCCTTCACCGTCTACTCTGATGAGAGCCGACCGCTGCTTCAGGGATCGCGGCTCACCGCGTGGGAGCTGCAGGCAGCCGGGGTCGACGTCTATACCATCACCGACAATATGGCCGCGGCGATGATGCAGCAAGGCCTGATCAACATCGTGATCGTTGGGACCGACCGAGTGGCGGCCAACGGAGACGTTGCCAATAAGATCGGAACGCTCGGCGTGGCCATTCTGGCTAGCTACTTCAAGATTCCCTTCTATGTTGCTACCCCGTTCTCCACGATTGACCTGGCAACCACATCCGGAAGTCAGATAGTGATCGAGGAGCGGGGCGAAGATGAAGTGACCCACTTCGGTATGCGGCGCACCGCCCCGGAAGGGATTAAGGTCCGGAATCCCGCGTTTGACGTAACCCCGAACGCACTGGTAACCGGGTTCATCACCGACCGCGGCATCATCCGCCCGCCCTACCGTGATACTCTGAAAGCGGCGTTCGGGAACTGACCGAAAGGAGACATGTGTTGACGGAACGGACATCGTTGATTCAGGTCCGCGATATAGGAAAGAGCTTCGGCGCAACCCGAGCACTCGACGGCGTGTCGGTGGATTTTCGCCCCGGCGAGATCCTGGCGATGGTCGGTGCCAACGGGGCCGGAAAGTCTACGCTGATCAAGATCATCTGCGGCTACTACCCAGACTACGAAGGACAGGTATTGGTCGAGGGCGCGGAAGTACGGTTTTCGAGTCCGAAGGAAGCCTCCGACAACGGCATTGCGACCGTGCACCAGATCATTAATCAGGGTGTGGTGCAGAGCATGACCGTCTATGAGAACCTCACTCTGGAGGAACTGCTGCGACCTGGTCAGACGCTCTTTTACAACAAGGAGGCCCTGAAGCAGCGCGCCCGTGAGGTAGCCGCAATCATGGACCTGCGCCTTGATCTTGATGCGCAGGTGGAAGATCTTCCGCAGTCCGATCGCCAGATGATCGCGATCGCCCGAGCGCTCGCGTCCAATCCCCGACTGTTGATCCTCGACGAGCCGACCTCGTCGCTCTCGGAAAAGGAAGCGGAACGGCTCTTTCGGACCCTCGATCGTCTGCGCAGCCATGGCGTGTCGATCCTCTACGTTTCGCATCGTCTGCACGAGATCAGCCGTATTGCCGATCGAGTGGTGGTGATTCGAGATGGCATTCTGGCGGCAACCCTGATCCGGCCCTTCCAGGTGAAGGAGATGGTGACCGCCATGGTGGGCGAGATCCCCAAGCACGGGGCGATGGCTGCGCGATCACGCGGCGTCGACACCAGCGAGCCGCAGCTGATACTCGAAGACCTGGTTATTGAAGAGGGAACACCTCCCATCAACCTGACCGTGTATCGCGGAGAGGTACTCGGTCTCACGGGCCTGATCGGCGCCGGCAAGAGCGAACTCGCACAGGTGCTCTTCGGCATTCGTGCTCCCGCATCCGGATCGGTGATCATCCGAGGAAAACGGGTCGACGCCCGGTCGATGACGGAAGCGATGCGACACGGAGTCTTCTACGTACCGGAGGATCGCTCAAACAATGCGGTTGTCCCGATGTTCAACGTGAGGCAAAACATGACACTGCCTTTCCTGCGCGTGTTCGACCGGTTTGGCATGATGAGCGTACGCAAGGAACAGCGGCGTGTTCGCGAGATGATACGAGCGATGGGTATCAAGTGCGAAGGCAGCGAGGCTGAGATCGACAGCCTTTCAGGTGGCAACCAGCAGAAGGTGGTTGTGGCACGGTGGCTGCTCGAACCCTACCGGCTGGTGATTCTGGATGAGCCATTCCAGGGTGTTGACATCCGGTCCCGCCACGATATCGCCACCTATCTGCGCGAAACTATCGGCGACCAGGCGGCGATCATTATTGCGACCGATCTGGACGAGGTCATCGAGGTCGCAGACCGGATCGTTGTCATGAACGGCAGAGCGATCGTCGGCGAGCAGACCCTCCCCGATATCGATCGCAATCAGTTGCTCCACTGGATTGCCCAGGAGCGAAGCGATTCCAACCGAGATGTAGAACTGGAGGAAACCACGGTATGAAACAGGATACTCCGTCGGCGGCAGCCGCACAGGTTGACGGCTTGGTCGCTCCGAGCCGTCGCGAAGGCCTCAAAAAATTCGCCATTCGCTACGGTTTTCTGATCGTCATGGCCGTTCTGTTCTTGGCATTCGGATTGACTCAGCCGGTGTTTTTTCGCCCCGCAAACCTGTTCTCGATCCTGCTTGCGTCCACCATCTACGGAATTCTTGCGCTTGGAGTGACCTTTCCGCTGGTGATCGACGGGCTTGATCTCTCCATCGGCGCGGTAGCCGCTCTTTCCGTGATGATGTCGGCCTACATGATGGTAGTGCTCGAGTGGAACGGTTGGATTACAATCGCCGTTGCGCTTGGACTGGGCGCACTGGTCGGTCTGATCAACGGCCTTCTCATCGTCAAGGTGAAGATTCCTGATCTCCTGGCTACGTTGGGCATGATGTTTCTGGTTCAGGGACTGCAGCTTATTCCGTCAGGTGGGCGATCCGTCGGTCGTGGCGCGGTACTTGCCGGCGGGATTACCGCTCGTGGATCCTTTGCTCCCTATTTTCTTTGGCTCGGTCAGGGGCGGCTCTTCGGGATCGTTCCCGTGGCGGTTCTGATCATGGTTCTGGTCGCGGTTTCGGTTTTCGTGGTGCTTTCGCTGACGCGGTGGGGGCGGGTGTTCTACGCGATCGGAAGCAACGCCCAGGCAGCGCGGCTGGTTGGTGCCAAGGTCGACACCTATCGCCTGATGGCCTATATTACGTCGGGAACCATTGCAGCGCTGGGTGGGATTGTGCTGGCGGCCCGGGTTGGGCGTGGTGACGTTCAGTCGGGCGGAACACTGCTGCTTGATGCGGTTGGATCGGCGCTGATTGGCTTCGCCGTACTGGGAGTTCGCAAGCCGAACCCATTCGGCACCATCGTAGGGGCGATTTTCATCGGAATGCTGATGAACGGATTGTCAATGCACGGCATGCCGTATTACGTGCAGGATTTCATAAAGGGAGCCGTTCTGGTTGCCGCGCTCGCCTTTACGTTTGGTCTGTCCAAAATAAAGTAAGCGAAATCGAACCTGTCATTGATGGCCGGGCACCGTTTTGGCGATACCCGGTCGCTACCTGTATCGGAACACGCCCCCCAATTCTCACCCCTTCCAGGAGCTGCCGCGCAGGTCGCGCCACGGGCCGCCGTCGGC
>REDM01000013.1 GCA_007693485.1 Spirochaetaceae bacterium | reverse complement strand
CTGCTTGTTTTGGTGCTGAGCGCTGTGTTCGTGGTGCCCGCGTCTGCGTGGGACTGGGAGTGGGGCGTTACGGTGGAGAACACCACACAGGGCGCCTTCAGCGAATGGTACGAAGAGGCGCGCCTGACCCAGCGCCTGAAAACCGGTATCTGGAGCAGTGGACTCTCCCAGCTCGACCATGGGGGATCGCTCTCGTTTACGGCGTCGGCCGGGTACACGGTCACCGATGATCGGGCCTATCTGTTTGACGTTGACCTCCTTCGCATTACCGGACGGTTTCCCCAGCTGTTGGGACAGCGATCCTTCGTCCAGGCGACGGCAGGGCGAACGCGATTTGTCGATCCCACCGGGCTCGTGCTCAACCATGTGGCGGATGGGGGAGTCGCTCGCCTTACCGTCCCGTGGGGTCGGTTTCGGCTCGCGGGTGCCTATTCGGGGTTGCTGCTCAGTCCGTCCTCGTCCATCCGGATATCTCAGACCGACTATCTCGAACAGTCTGCCGACAGCGAGTTCTTTGGCCCTCGACGGATCATCGGACTGTTTGATGCCACCTTTGGTGCGGCAACGATCTTCACGGTGGCCCAGTTTGATCTGCGCGACGACGCGGACGGTGATTCTATCGACACCCAGTACTTTGGTCTCAACGTGGCGGGACGGGTCAGCGATTCTATGTTCGCGGAAACGGTGCTGATCGTGAGCACGGGCCAGACGGTTGTGGGTGCGGCCGAAGACTCGCTGTTCTCGTTTGTCTTTGGAACCGGAGTTCGCTGGTTTGCCGAAGAACGTCGATTCTCCCAGGCGTCGGCTCGCGCGCTGGTGGCTACGCCGTTCCTGCCGCTGGAGGAGGATATCGGGATCAACATCAGCGAGTACCGGCCGATCACGGAACCCACCCTTGGGCTGGTGTTCAACCCTCGACTGTCCAACCTGATTCTTACGGAGGCGACGTACTCGATTCGGCCGTTCGCGGGGCCGATGCGAAGCGCCGCGGATTCGCTCCGGCTGTCGGCGGCGTTACGGGGGTTCTTCCGCGCCTACAAGGGCGACAGCGACTACCTGGCGGCAATGAATCCCGACTCGGACGCCCTCTATCTTGGAACCGAGGTCGAGCTCGGGCTGTCTGCGGTAATTCTCACCGATCTTCGGCTTGGACTGCGCGGGGGCGCTTTTGTTCCCAATAGCGGACCGGACGGCGCATTCGCGGCGGATCGTGCCGCGGAGTGGGTGGTGAGGTTTGATCTCACCACGACACTGTAGGAGCGGGTATCATGAGAACACAACGACTTGTTCTGACGGCGCTGTTCTTCGCGGTTGCGGCACTGGCCGCCGGCCAGCAGACGGCACTGGTTCGGGCAACCTCCGGCAAGGTGGAGGTGCTTCAGGCGGGGCAGTGGAGTCCGCTTGCCGTTGGGGCGGCGATACCCATTGGTGCAACCGTCTCTACGGGCTTTGGGTCCACGGCAACGGTGGAGATTGGCCCGGCGATCATGGAGATCCGTCCCCTCACGCGGATGCGTCTGGATGAGCTTGCCGAGCGCGAAGGCGTGGTGAGCGCCGAACTCTATTTGCCGGTGGGTCGCGTCCGCGCCGAGGTGCGCCGGATGGAGGGTCTGGAGAGCGAGTTTCGTCTGCGAAGCACGCAGGCAACTGCGGCGGTGCGAGGCACCAGCTTCGACTTCGATGGTCGAGACCTTCGCGTGCTGACGGGGCGAGTTCAGCTGATTAACCAGTTCCAGCAGTCCGTCCAGGTATCCGGCGGCGGCGTTGCCGAAGCTTCCGACACGGGAGAAATCGCCTCCGGTACAGCCCTGCGCGAGATGCTCTCTGCCGCAGTTCCCTCTGCCACCGCGTTCATCGAAGAAGCGGTCACCACCTTCCTGCAGCGCCGCGACGAGATCGGCACGGGAACGATCCACATCAAGTGGGGCGAGATAGAGGAGACGCCGCAATGAAACACGCAGGCTTTGGAAAAAGCACAGCCTTTGGAACAGTCGCTGTGGTACTCGCGCTGATCTTCGCCCTCAGCTCCTGCTTCTCCCCCTTGCAGGGAGTCAACGAAGGAAACCTCGCCGTCCGCGTCTCCTTCCCCGACGGAATCCACGCCATGGAATCCGAGTCGCTCGTCGGCCGCCTCTACGTCATCAACGCCGCCTACGAGGGCCTCCTGCGCACCGTACTGGCCTACGAGGATTTTTTGGATGTGTTCTACTACGATGTTCCGATCAGTGCGTTTAACGACTATCCGATCCTGCTGCAGGCATTTCTGCGTCTGGAAGAGTTCCTCGACAAACGGGAGGAAGAACTCATACTGAAAGCGCCCGTGATGTTCGGGGGCAAGCCGTATTTTGATTTCAATGTGAACGATCCTCGGGGAGGAGGATCGGTAACCCCGCCCGGTGTGCCCGCTGATCGCGCGTACTTTGTGTATCTCGATATGTGGAACCCCGGCGAGCAGGACCAGGATGACGCCGATCCCGTGTTTGAGTCGGTTGCGTGGGATGAGAGTGATCCATACGAGGATCTGCTATCGGAGTTCGGAGACGCAAGTCCAGGAGATCGGTTATCCATGCTTGGGGGGACGCCACTTGAGATCTTCAACGGCGCAGAAAGTTTGTTCAATGACGTCCGCGCCGCCTACCGCGACCGCGAAGCGTACCCTTTCATTTCCGCCGCGTTCGTGCCGCGCGGAGGAACGGCTGAGATAACGCTGCAGATGAGAGAGTTCCCGTCAACCGGAGATTGAACCTGCGGCGCCGGAAGCCGGGGCGCGCGTTTTCGCTCGGCACGCACTACTGTTTCATCTTGACCC
>REDM01000015.1 GCA_007693485.1 Spirochaetaceae bacterium | reverse complement strand
CCACCCTTCACCTTGGCGGTCACGCTTCCGATGGGGCGGAAGAAGTCATCGACGTCGCGCGAGGCGTACCCCTGCGTCTGGAGGTCGAGCTCGATGAGCGCGGGGTTTGTCTCGATCAGCATGGCAACTGCCCCGGCGCCCTGCGTGATTTCCGCCGTGGATGGCGCATCGTACCGCGCGATGTCCGAGCAGATCACCACCCCCGATTCACCGCTTCGTCCGCTGACCTGGAGAAGGGCCCCCACGCTGAGCATGGAGATGGTCCCTCCCGCACATGCGTGCTGCACCTGAAAGGTGGAAATCTGCTCCGGCACCGGGACGCCGGCACCCTGCAGCATTCCTTCCACGTACGCCGCGATCGGTTTGGAGTGATCGACGCTGGTTTCCGTACCCACCGCCAGATATCTCAGACCGGAAACCGAGTCCCGGTTGGCGCGCGACAGGAGAGTGTGCGCCGCCTGCGCGCTCAAGGTTGCGTTGTCCTGCCAGAGCTCCGGATAGCGCATTGACTTCTGGCCGGTGGTCTCGATCGCACGCAAGAGACGCCGCTCGAGCTTCGGCTCTTCTGCGATGCGACGTTCGATCAAGGAATCAAGTTCCATGACCGGGTTGGGAACGTAGAGGGTGAGATCGCTGATTCCAACGGGTGTGTGTTTCATGTGCGGTCCTGCCTGTTGTATACACGCTTGGAAGCAAAAAGGGGCTGCTTTCGTATTCCGTTGCGCAGCGTTTGGTGCATAAAGTAGTGTAAAGTATAGTGACTCTCATGGCAATCGTGAAATAAATAAATCCTTCTCGATTAGCCCTGCTTGGCCCGGAATCGTTCCGTGCCTGCGCCGGCTACTTGCCGTCGCGCCGGCAAACCTGCGAGAATACCCGTAGCCCTATGAATGTTGCGATGCTCCTCTCCGGCGGGGTAGACAGTTCGGTGGCCCTCTGTCGGCTCCGCGAGCTCGGTTACCGCCACGTTACCGCTTTTTATCTCAAGATCTGGCTCGAGGACGAACTCGCCCACATCGGCGAATGTCCCTGGGAAGATGACCTGCATTACGCTCGCTCGGTTGCCGACCGACTCTCGGTTCCCTTTGAGGTGGTGTCCCTGCAGGAAGCGTACTACGAGCGCGTTGTTGACTACGCCCTCGCCGAACTGCGCGCCGGCCGCACGCCGAGCCCCGACATCTTCTGCAACCAGAGGGTGAAATTCGGCGTCTTCTGGGAGCGGATCGCCGGTGGGGCGGGCCGGTTTGACGCGGTTGCCACCGGTCACTACGCGCGCATCGAGCGCACGGGGGACCGTGTCCTGTTGAAGCGCGCTCCCGATCCCGTGAAGGACCAGACCTACTTTCTCTCCCACCTCAGTCGTGAGCAGCTTGCGCGGGCGATCTTTCCGGTGGGAGACCTTCACAAGCAGGACGTGCGCCGACTCGCCCGGGAGTGGGACCTTCCGAACCAGGAGCGCCCCGACAGCCAGGGGATCTGTTTCCTGGGAACCATTCGCTATCCCGAGTTCGTCCGGCACTACCTTGGAGAGCGTCCGGGCGACATTATCGAGCGTTCCACCGGCCGCGTGCTCGGTGAGCACCGCGGGTACTGGTTCCACACCATTGGCCAGCGGCAGGGCCTCGGACTCGGAAACGGACCGTGGTACGTGGTGGGCAAGGACGTGGAACGCAACGTGGTCTTTGTTGCGCACGCGGATGAGGTGAGCGATGTGGCGGTCTCGGAGTTCCGGGTGGGTTCGCTCACCTGGATCAACGAAGCCCCCCCATGCGACACGCCGCTCTCGCTCAAGCTGCGCCACGGTCCACAGACCATCGGCTGTCGCCTCTTCCCCGACGGAAACGGTGCTCTTCGGGTAGTGATGAAGACACCCGACCGTGGGGTCGCGCCGGGGCAGTTTGCCGTCTTCTACGACGGCGAGGTATGCCTCGGAAGCGGCCGCATCCTCGAACCCGCATCGCAGCGATCGGGTTCTCCAGAAATCGTGGCGAGCACCGCTCCCGGGAGTGCCGGATGAGTACGGTTCCCGCCCATCTCATCAGCGTTGCTCCCATGATGGAGTATACCGACCGCAACTATCGCTACTTTCTGCGCAGGATTTCACGGCGCGTTTTGCTCTATACCGAGATGATCACCACGGGCGCCATCATCCACGGCGACCGCGACTATCTGCTTGGCTTTGACGAAGCCGAGCATCCGCTCGCGCTGCAGATTGGGGGCGACGACCCGGCCGCCTGCGCCGAGAGTGTTCGCATCGCCACCGATTACGGGTACGACGAGTTTAACCTCAACGTCGGCTGCCCGAGCGAACGGGTACAGGTGGGCTCCTTTGGGGCGTGCCTCATGGCCGATCCCGACCGGGTGGCCCGTATCGTCGAGGCGATGAAGCGGGCCACGACCCGGCCGGTGACGGTGAAGCACCGGATCGGGATCAACGGCCGCGAGGAGTACGAGCAGCTTGCGGAGTTTGTCCGCATCATCCGGGAAGCCGGGGTGGACCGCTGCATCGTGCACGCTCGCATCGCCGTACTCGGCGGCCTGAGTCCAAAAGAGAACCGCACCATCCCTCCGCTGCGGTATCCCGACGTCTACCGGCTGAAGCGGGAGTTCCCCGACCTGCCGGTAGAGATCAACGGGCAGATCACCGATCTCGATCAGATCCGTACCCACTTGCACCACACCGACGGTGCGATGATCGGTCGCGCGGCGTACGACAACCCGTGGCTCTTTGCCGCGGTAGACCATCAGTTCTACGGCGACGCTCCGCGAACCGTCACGCGCGCCATGGTGCTCGACGAGATGGTTCCCTACATCGAACGGCGCGTACGCGAGAGCGG
>REDM01000175.1 GCA_007693485.1 Spirochaetaceae bacterium | reverse complement strand
TATGCACACAGCCCTCTCTTCGCCATGACCGACAATTCCGCGGATTCGCGATAGTCAACGCCGCAGGCGAACGGACCGTTGCGTTTTCCGGCCGTCCGGCGGTACCCTGTCGGCATGACCAACCAAAACCCCGTCGCGCTGGTTACCGGCGCCTCGCGCGGCATCGGGCGCAGTATCGCGGTGATGCTCAGCAAGCAGGGATTCCGACTCCTGCTGGTAAGCCGCGGGCAGACGGGCCTGGAGGAGACCGCCCGCCGGTGCCCCGACCTCGGACCTGAGGGTATCGTTCTGCTGGCCACGGATCTCACCCAGCCTGAGGCTCCGCGACGGATCATCCAGCACGCCAGAGCAACGTTCGGCCGACTCGACCTGTTGGTGAATAATGCAGGCGCTGTGGTCTCGGGGCCGATCGGTTCCTACACGCTCGAGCAGTGGGAGGAGCTGATGGCACTCAACGCGCGGGCCCCCTTTTTCCTGATGCAGGAAGCGTTGCCCTTGCTCCGCGCCGCACCGCGCGGCTGCATCGTCAATATCGGTTCGGTGGTGTCAAAGGCCGGCTACGCCGACCAGTCGCTCTACAGCGCATCGAAGCACGCTCTCCTCGGCATGACCAAGGCCGCCGCCCGCGATCTTGCTGCCGACCGCATCCGCGTGCACGCGGTGCTCCCCGGCGGCGTGAACACCGCCATGGTCGGTGACGTGCGACCCGACATCGACGCGTCCGAGCTGATCTCGCCGGACGAGGTTGCGGAGACGGTCCGGTTCCTGTTGTCCATGGACGGGAATGCTGTGATCGACGAGTTGGTCATTCGCCGCGCCGCCAAACCGGCGTGGCCGGTGTGAGGAGCGGTTCAATAGGGTACTTCTGGTCAGTGATTTGACGGATTGATATGCATTTCGTTTAATGATTTGACAAAATGCTATTATACTGCCATCATTCACGGTGAATGGACCTGAACGTGATTCTGGAACTCGATCGCCTCGCAGTAGCCTCGGTCAGTGGACTCCCGAAAAAGCGCCACGCGTGGGAACGGTTTCGCACAACGATCGGGAGACCCTTCGTTGCGCTTGTGGGCCCACGGGGGTCGGGAAAGACCGTACTACTGAGGCAGCTGCGAGCCGAAAAAGACGAGGCGGTCTATCTGTCTGCCGATACCCTGGAGCGCGACGCTGACCTGTTCGATGTTGCCAGACGGTTGCACGAGAGCTATCGCATTTCGGCGCTGTTCATCGACGAGATCCACTTCGTTCCTGATTACGCTCGCTCCGTCAAACAGATTTTCGACTTCCTGCCGGTAGCGGTATGGTTCACCAGCTCTGTATCGTTGTCGCTTACCGGCGCAGGCTGGGACCTGTCGCGTCGAGTGGTCCGCCAGAGACTCGAGCCGTTTTCCTTTCGCGAGTATCTCTGGTTTTCTTTGGACCAGGTGCACCCACCGTTATCTCTTGCTGAGTGTCTGCACTCGCCCATTGAATCGAATTACCTCACGGCTGCACGGGATTTCCGAAAATATCTGACCGGCGGTCTTCATCCGTTCATGCTGACTCCCGGCGCCGACTCGGCCCTGTTTACCGGTATTCTCGAGACCGTGATCACTCGCGACATTCCCGGCTTCGACTCCTCTCTGAGAGTTGAAGATATCAACCGACTTCACGATACGGTCCGCTTCATTGGGAGTTCGTCCGTGGATGGAATCAACTATTCGTCGGTCTCTCGAAACGTGGGTATCACCAAATATATGGCTCAACGCTACCTCGACTATCTTGAGCGCAGCTTCATTCTGACCCGCGTAATGCCGGCGGGCAATAACGTACTGCAAGAACCAAAAGTGCTCCTGCAGCTGCCCTATCGGCTGGCATTCCAATCTCTGGATCAGGCGATCGGCGCGCTCCGGGAGGAGTTCTTTGCGCAGGCGATGCGCCATCACGACCAGGAATTCCGGTACGCCAAATCAACACGTGGACAGAAGACCCCCGACTATCTCACGCTGGTTGGGGGAGAGCGCACAATACTCGAAATCGGCGGTCCGGGGAAAGGGCGAACGCAGTTCAAAGAGGTTGAGTACGCGCGCAAAGTTGTCTTGCCTGACACGTCGATGCGAAACATCGCTCCCCAGCCTGGTCGCAGTGTACCCTTGCATTGTGTGGGGTTCGCATAGGCTTCGTTTGCAGGGAGGCGATGGTGCACACCGATCGGTTCGATGCGCTCACGAATCACCTCGATTCCATCCGCAAGCGGTACCCTGATCGACCGCTGCAGGGCAACGTCCAGCATCCAGGGCAAGGAATCGACTTCTCCTACGGCAACCTCACTGACGATGGGACGCTCCGCCGTTTCCACACCGCGAGTATCGGTAAGCAGCTGACTGCCACCGCGATCTTTCGGATGATCGAAGCGCGCCAGCTTGAACTTACGACACCGATCGCGTCTCTGCTGCCGACCGAGACCCTCGACGCACTCTTCACATACAACGGCGTCGATCATCGGGGCAGGGTTACGGTGGAACAGCTGCTTGGGCACACATCGGGCGTCGCCGACTACTTCTCCGGTATCGCCGATAGTCGTGCTCCCGAGCCGGGTCGCGGCGGCGAGCACAAGCATCATCGTTCGCGCCGTCGGAAGTTCACCGATGTCGTTATCGCTGAGCCGGATCGCCTCTGGACTCCGGCCGAGCTGCTCTCATACTCGCGCGATGCTCAGCAACCCGTAGCCCCACCAGGAGAGCGGTTTCACTACTCAGATACCGGGTACGTGCTCCTCGGTATGATTGCCGAGGCGATCGACGGGACGAGCTTCGGCCGGGTGCTGGAGCGACGAGTCTTCGAGCCTGCCGGCATGAC
>REDM01000262.1 GCA_007693485.1 Spirochaetaceae bacterium | reverse complement strand
TCGCTGAGTACAATACCCACCGGGGCAATCTCGGCAATTGTGCGGAACAGTGTGCGACTGCGGTGCAGCTCACTCAGGTCCACATCCAGGCAGTACATTTCCGGCCGCTCGCCGGGGACTGCAACCAGCGCGTGGCTCGAGAACACCGGCACCCTGCTTCCATCTTTACGCTGCAGCAGCAACTCACCGGAGGAGATGGGCTCCCCGGTGGCAAACATCTGATCAATCTCCTGAGACACCGCCTCCCCCATCGCTTCGGGGATAATGAGGTCCAGGAGCGATTTCCCCAGTGCTTCCTCGACGGTGTAGCCGTAGAGCGCCTCCGATGCCGGATTCCAGTAAATGGTAGCACCGCACGAGTCGTATCCCTGAACCGCCACGGTCGCGACCGAATCAAAGACGCTCCGGAACCGCTTCGCTTCTCTGCGAGTGGTTTCCTCTGACGCAACGCGAGCCGTGATCTCCTGCGATACGATCGCCACGGACCGCACGGGAGCCCGCGGGTCGTTCCGGTCAACGATGGGTGACAAACTGGTGTGAAAGAAAACCGGACCGTCCGGCCCGTCGATTCGGTCGTCCACGTCAAGCGGCCGGCGGTGCGCAACCACGGTGTCGATCCGCTCCTGAAACACCCGCGCAATCTCCGGCGGGTGCAGGTCGCGGATGTTTCGGCCGATTACTTCGTCCTCGCTCCGGCCCAGGGCGCGTACGAGGGCGGGGTTCGCCGCCCGGTAGACACCGGTGGAATCGATCTCCGAGATGAGCGCCCGGGTTGCAGCAATCACCGAATCCATGCTGAATCAGAAGATATCACGAAAGCGCTCATTCCGAAACGGATTTCGTATTGACCTCCGCCCCCATTCCACGGCACTCTGAGCACACACCACGTACACAGAGGCCCCCCATGAGTTCATCCTCGGACTCCCCAGGGATGAACCAACCCTCACGCGATCGAGATCAGGAGCGGAGCCCGCCCGCTTCGCGCAGGTACCGCCGCACACCAATCCAGAGAATTCCGGCGGACTCTCGCGTGAGATCGTGGTCGGTCGGTTTCGTGCGGGTCTGAATGAGGCGCTGCAGATTGTATCCGCCGGCGAGCACCACAAAACGGGCCATGCCGGGAGACAGCGCCGCGTGAGGGCAGCCGTAGACGCATCGCAGACACGCTGCGCAGCGGCCACCAAACCGAGGCCGCTGTTCGACCATCCGGATGTTTCCCGTGGGACAGTGAGATGCACACCAACCGCACCCGACGCAGTGGTTGCGTACCGCCATTCGTTGTCCAAACCATCTGGCCCCGCCGTGTTCCACCCGGCCAAGTGCCGAAAGCACGCGATGCCCAATCCCGGGACGATCGCGGCGGCCCGCACCGGCGAGAACCTGCCGGGTGAAGAAAGAAACCTTGGACTGAAGCGCCAACAGCAGCGCGTTTGCAACCGCAGGCTTCGTCGGGACGATCCAGTTTGAGGGCATGACGATCATCCCCTCAGAGACGACCTCGTAACCCTTGTGGGCAAGCCGCCGCTTCACCCAGACCCGGCTCGCCACGTTGGGAATGACGGTTCCCCCGGCCGATACCGAGAAGACGGCCGTCGGAAGCCCGGACCCGCCTCGCCGCCCGGCAATCCAATCCAGGACCGGCCGGGGCGCGTTCCCCGCGTGCACGGGGAAGCAGAGAATCAACAGATCACCACCGATGGATCGGTCCTTCCCGTCCGGTCCGATTTCCAGAACGTGCACCGCGTGATTGCGCGCCCGGAGCTCTCTCGCAAACTGCTCTGCGACGTGACGGGTGTTTCCCGTTCCCGAGAAGAAGGCGATGCTGACGGTCATTGTTCTCGTTCGGCTCCGTTACTCCCTCTGTTTCCCGATCGCCCTTTCTATGCTCGCGAGCACCTCGAGGTCCGGGTTGGCAACCGGTTTCCCAATCTTCACGTATGAGCCAATGATCCGCCGATGATCGTCGAAAATCGGGGCGTACGTGTATTCGTTCACCAGTACCGTTTTGATCGAGTGATTGTACACGTAGAACACCACGTTCTCGCCCGATTCTCCGCGAAGGGGACGGGTGCTTGCCCAGTTGTCGACGCTCAGGCGTTGCCCCGTGTCTGAGAAGACCGTCGTCGTCTTGGGAAACTCCGCGAGCTCGGTAATCACCGCATCCTCGTGCGACAGACCCTGAATTTCCAGAAACGCTTTATTGTAGTAGACCACGTTACCGTTGCCCTCGGAGATGAAGATCGGTTCGCTGGCGTTTTCCAGAGCCGTTTTGAGATAACGGTCGAATGCCTCGGTCTGTCTCTTCTGGGTGAACAGCTTATACGCCATTTTGATCGATGCGTCGTAAACCGTCGGACTCGACGACTTCACGATGTATCCGTAGCTGGTGACGGCTTCCGTCAACGATACAATCTCCGGCTCGGTGTGTGACGATACGAAAACAATGGGCATCTCCTGGCTCTTCAGGATCGCTCTCGAGGCGTCAATCCCGTTCATTTCACGCCCAAGATCGATATCCATCAACACGAGTCCGCAATCGGGACACTGTTGCACAAACTCTATCGCTTGATCGCCACGGGTTACCGTGACCACGGTGTAGCCAAATCGACTGAGGTTGTTTTTGGTCGCCATGCCGATGAGGACCTCATCGTCCACGAGCAGAATTGGCTTCTGTTTGAGATCGGTCATACGCTTCCTCCGTGGTCAGGGGGATACCTACCATGGTAACACGGAGCTCGGAATCGGAATAGTGCAAAAAATCACGAAAACCCTTCGGCACCGTCCCCCTCGTCTCATTGACCTCCGCCCCCATTCCACGGCACTCTGAGCACACACCACGTACACAGAGG
>REDM01000270.1 GCA_007693485.1 Spirochaetaceae bacterium | reverse complement strand
GGCCTTGCGCAGCATCTCTTCGTTCACGCTCTTGTCGTTGATCGCTTCCATCCGGGTAAGGCGTCCAAGCGCGACGCTGGGTTCGATGGGGGCGCTCTCCTCGGTGAGGTAGGGGATGCTGTCGTGCACCGCTCGCGTCTCTTCTTCGATGCGGCTTCGCAGTGCGTCGAGCTGCTCGGTTGTCACGCCGTCATCAGTTCCCCAACGTGGGCGTGAGAGTTCAGGTACCAGAGCATGGTGGCGTGGTCTTTGAACTCCAGGTGGGAGATTCCGCAGTTGTACATGCGAAGCCAGTTGGTCTGAACCTGTTCTCGCGTGAAGCCCAGGGCCACCGACATCAGGTAGCCGGAGAAGTAGGCGTGGGTGACCATGGCTACCGAGCCCGTTCCGTTGGGGTGTTCCTGGCGGAGGCTCTGTACGACCGAGACCGCACGCACGTACATCTCGTCGGGCGTTTCGCCGTCGAAATCAGCCGCCCATCCACGGTCGGGGGCGAAATCGCTTCCGAGCTGTACGTTGGAGCACAGCTCGCGCAGTTCACCGGCGGTGAGACCGGGTTCATCAAAGAGTCGGCCGCGCTCGCAGATGTCGGCGCGGAGCACCGGCGGCAGACCGAGGGCGTTGCCGATGATGCAGGCGGTCTCGACCGTGCGGCGGGTCGGGCTGGCGTAGAGGCGGTCGATTGGAGTGTCGCGGAGTGCTTCCGCGGTGGCCTCGGCTTGCTGACGCCCGAGGCTGGTGAGCCTGCTGTCGCCGGCCTGGCGCATCGCGACGTTATCTTCAGACTGTCCGTGTCGAATAATATAGAGTTTCATGTCTTGTGCAGTATAGCAAAAACCCTATTGAGTGACAAACGACGATGAACCTACCGCTCCGGGCGGATCAACCGCACCGCGGGAAAATAGGTGCGGTAGCGCCCCTCATCGCGGGTGAGCAGGGGGAGCCCCGCGCTCTCGGCGTGGGCTCCGATGAAGAAATCAGGCAGTGGTGAGCGCTTTGTGCCGCCGCTTCGGCGGTATCGTACGAAGGCCTCCGACGCCCGCCACGCTGCGGAGTAGGGGAGTTCCAGACGTTCTACCTGCAGTCTCGTGAGCTCAAGTTCGAGTTCCGACTCGCGCGCGAAGGCGTAGCAGAGTTCGGCGTAGATGATCGGGTTAATTGCGACCGTGCCGGCTGTCATCGCCAGGCTGAGCTGGTCGCGGGACCAGTCGCACCAGCGCGGATCATCGGTGAACAGATCGAGCAGGACGTTTGCGTCAACGAGTGTGGTCACGAATCGTCCCGGGTGAGGCGCATGATCTCTTCGGTCGAGAGGCGGGCCGTGGCGCTTCCCCGCGCCGCCTCAAGCCGATCTGCAATGCCGTCGTCTCCCCGCCGCTTCGGGCGGATGGTGACGCCGCTTTCCGTGGAGAGAAACTCCACTTCGGTGTTTGGCAGCAGTCCGTGTTTGGACCGGAAGCGCTGAGGGATGGTTACCTGTCCTTTGGTAGTAATCTTCATAGTAAGAGTATAACATCAATAAGTAAGAAATCCCACCTCCGGCACCGAGGACACGAACGAGCACAATTTTCGCACCACCCGCTTCTTGACACCCCCATGCCCATTTTCTACACTGAGTCTCCGTTTCGCACTCGCTCTCTCACTTCCGAGACGGAGCAATCACCCAGATAGCGCGCACCACGCCGCTGGAGGAATACCTTGTACGAGCCAGTTGATCCGAAGGTCAGCTTCCCGGAAATGGAGCTTCGGATTCTTGAGTTCTGGGAACAGAACGACATCTTCAAACGGTCGATCTCGCAGCGCGAGGGCGCGCCGGAGTTTGTCTTCTACGACGGGCCTCCCTTTGCCACCGGATTGCCGCACTTCGGGCACTTTGTTCCCGGTACCATCAAAGACATCTTTCCTCGCTACCAGAGTATGAAGGGCAAGAAGGTGGACCGCCGCTTTGGGTGGGACTGCCATGGTCTGCCGGTTGAGTACGAGATGGAAAAAGAACTCGGAATCTCGGGCAAGGCGCAGATCGAGGGCTTCGGCGTTGCCAAGTTCAATGAGGCGTGCCGCTCCATCGTGCTTCGCTACACCGAGCAGTGGAAACAGATCATCACGCGCATGGGGCGCTGGGTCGATTTTGATCACGACTACAAGACCATGGACCCCGACTACATGGAGTCCATCTGGTGGGTCTTCAAGACGCTCTGGGAGAAGGGGCTGATCTACGAGGGCTACTACATTCTTCCCTACAGCCCCGGCCTTTCCACGCCGCTGTCCAACTTTGAGGTGAACCTCGGTGGCTACATCGAGGTCAACGATCCGGCCATCACGGTGCGGTTCCGCCTCACCGACGAGAGCGCCGCGTCGGCCGGGCTGCCCGCGGGCACCTCGGTGCTCGCCTGGACCACCACGCCGTGGACCCTGCCGTCCAACCTCGGGCTCGCCCTGGGGCCGGCCATCGACTACGTGGTGGTACGCGACGGCGACGACCACTTCCTGCTCGCGGAGAGCCGTCTGGGCTCCTATTATAAGGATGAAGCCGACTACACCGTGGTGAAGCGCGGCAACGGCGCGGATTTCGCCGGTCTGCAGTACCAGCCGCTCTTTCCCTACTTCGCCGAGCTCGCCGCCGACGGAGCCTTCCGCACCCACGTGGCGGACTTTGTCACCACCGAAGACGGTACCGGCATTGTGCATATTGCGCCGGGCTTTGGCGAAGACGACTACCACGTGCTCAAAGGTTCGGGGCTGCCCATCGTCTGTCCCATCGACGGCGACTGCCGCTTCACCGAAGAGGTCAGTGACTTCGTGGGGCTCTTTGTCAAAGACGCGGACAGGCCGATCATCGCGCACCTGAAGGAACACGGCACCCTCGTCAAGCGCGAGAACTACCTCCATCCCTATCCGCACTGTTATCGCACCAAGAAGCCGCTGATCTACCGCGCCATCTCGTCGTGGTTTGTCAACATCGACAAGGTGAAGCAGAGCATGCTCGGCGCCAACGCCAGGATCCACTGGGTTCCCGACCACCTGCAGGGGGGGCGCTTTGGCAAGTGGCTTGAGGGCGCCCGCGACTGGGCGATCTCGCGAAACCGCTACTGGGGGAACCCCATCCCGGTGTGGAAGTGCGACGGCAGCGACTACGTGGAGTGCATCGGCTCGCGCGAAGAGCTCGAGAAGAAGTCCGGCACCAAGGTCACCGATCTGCACAAACACTTTGTGGACGACATCACCTGGCCCTCACCCGACGGCAAGGGAACCATGCGTCGGGTGCCCGAGGTGCTCGACTGCTGGTTTGAGTCCGGCGCCATGCCCTACGGCCAGAACCACTATCCGTTTGAGAACAAGGAGTGGTTTGACGCGCACTTCCCCGCGGACTTCATCTGCGAAGGTCTCGATCAGACCCGCGGCTGGTTCTACACGCTCACCGTGCTGGCTGCGGCCCTCTTCGATCAGCCCGCCTTCATGAACTGCGTGGTCAACGGGCTGGTTCTCGCCGCCGACGGCAAGAAGATGTCCAAGAGCGAGCGCAACTACAGCGACCCCAAGGAAGTGATCGACACCTTCGGTGCCGACGCCCTGCGGCTCTTCCTGATGGACTCAGCGGTGGTTCGCGCGGAAGACCTCAAGTACAGCGACGAAGCGGTCCGCGAGGTGCTGAAGACCGTCATCATCCCGCTCTGGAACGCCTACAGCTTCTTCGTCACCTACGCCAACATCGACGGCGTGCGGCCCACCACCGCGCCGCCCGATCCGGCAAACCCACTCGACCGCTGGATTCTCTCGGACGTGGAGCGGCTGGTAGAAGAGGTGACCGACTGCCTCGACCGCTACGAGCTGCAGCGCGCCATCGACCCGGTGGTTGCCTTCATCGACAACCTCAACAACTGGTACATCCGGCGCTCCCGTCGGCGCTTCTGGCGCAGCGAAAACGACCACGACAAGGATCAGGCCTACCAGACCCTCTACACCGTGCTCATGAAGCTCACCCTGGTTGCCGCACCCATCATTCCCTTCATCACCGAGGCGATCTACCGGAACCTCCGCAGCGACGGCATGCCTGACTCGGTACACCTCTGCGACTACCCGGTTGCCGACGCGGCGCGCCGCGACCGGGAGCTGGAAACCAAGATGGCGGTGACGCAGCAGACGGTGAGTATGGGACGCGCCATCCGGCGGATGCACGACCTGAAGATCCGCCAACCCTTGAAGGCGCTGCACCTGGTGACCATCAATCCCGATGAGCGCAAGGTGCTTCGCGAAATGGAAGAGATCATCCGTGACGAGCTCAACGTCAAGGAGGTCATCTTCCGCGAGAATGAAGAGGAGCTCGTCGAGTACTCGGCCAAGGCCAACTACCGGGCACTTGGTCCTGAGCTCGGCGGCGACATGAAGGCGGCCGCCGAGAAGATCGCGGCACTCTCGCCCCGGCAGATCCAGACCCTGCTCGAAGGCAACACCCTCACCCTCGATGTCGGCGCCCGTTCGCTTGAGCTGACCAAAGACAGCGTGATCGTCCAGCGGTCGGAGAAAGAGAACCTCAAGGTACTCAACGAGGGCTCGCTTACGGTTGCCCTTGATCCCGAGATCACCACCGAACTGCGCAACGAAGGTATCGTGCGCGACGCCATTCGGGTGATTCAGAATCTGCGGAAGGAGAGCGGCTTCGAGGTAAGCGATCGGATCACCCTCCGAATGGTGGCGCCCGACTCGGTGCAGACCGCGGTGACCGCCTTCCGCGACTACCTGATGAGCGAGACCCTGGCGGTATCGCTCGATTGGGCAACCGAGGCCGACTCAGGAGTTCGGGTATCGATAGGAGACGACGAGTGCGTGATCACGCTGGTACGGGTGTGAAGACACCGGTTGCTCGCCCCCGCGTGCGAGCCGCCGCGGTCTGGCTTGCCGCGGCCGTGGTTCTGCTGGCCGGTTGCCGTACGGCTCCCGCGCCGATCGAGCGCGATCTGGTTGCGTACCTGCCCGCCGATCAGGGGGCGTGGTTCTTTGTGAACGACGCGCTCACCGGCGAGGCGGTACTGGGGGCCCTCCTTCCGGAGAGTATCTCCGCCGATCAGCTGTCGCAGGTGGTCGATCGCACCGATCTGGTGGTTGCCTCCATGGGCCGCCTTGGTGACGGCGGCGTAAACCTGGTGGCTTCCGGGCGCTACCCCCGGCGTATTGTCGAACGAAACCTCCGCCGCGACGGGCGCTGGACCGAGCACGTCCTCGAGCGGGGTGCACCGGCAGCACGATACTTCGAAGACCCTTCCACCGGCTACCAGATCGCCGTGCTGCGATCCGGACCGGTGCTGATCTCGCAGGGCGCCATTCGCGAGCGCCTCGAGCAGGCTGGAGCGGTTGAAGCGGGGCGTCCAACGGCAGCGGACGCCGCGGTTGCCGCGCGACTGGCGGCGTTCGAGCAGGCGGCCGATCGCCGGGAGCTGACCATCTTCGTGCCGTCGCCCGGGCGCGACTCACTTGCCCGCCTGGGTGGGGCTGCGATTCGCGTTCCGATTCAGGCGATGACCGTCTTCGTCGATCGGACCAACGGCAGTCTGGAGCTGTCGGGCGTGATCGCCCTCGAGACCGATCAGGATGCGCGCGCCTTTCACGTGCTGTTCCGTCTGCTCTTTCTGGCAACCGTTCGCGACGCGGGGCTGAACATGCAGCGTCTCGCGGCTGAGCTCGAAACTGCCCGCGTCGAGTCCGAGATTCAATTTGCCGGCGTGGTGCTCGATCCCGACGAGCTGCGCCAGCTGGTGCAGCGGGTAACCGAGAACATGGGGAGCCGATGACCGTTGGCGTGGTAGACTACGAGGCCGGCAACCTCAAGAGCGTCGAAACCGCTCTGCTCGCCCTGGGTGCCCGGATTTCCATCTCGTCCAGCCCCGAAGAACTGCTGACAACGGATCGGCTCATCTTCCCCGGCGTGGGGGATGCGGCGGCTGCTACCGCAGTGCTTCGGGCACGCGGTCTGGACGAGGCGATTCGCTCGTTTGTGGCAACCGGGCGGCCGGTGCTCGGTATCTGTCTCGGCAGCCAGATCGTGCTGGACCGCTCCGAGGAGAACCAGGCGACCTGCCTCGGTCTCATCACCGGCGTGGCGCGCCGGTTTTCCGCCGACCTTGGCCTGAAGGTGCCTCACATGGGATGGAACCAGGTTGTTCCAACCGCGGATCACCCGATTTTCGCGGGCATACCCTCGGGGGCGTCATTCTATTTTGTTCACTCCTACTACCCGTCGCCGGACGACCACTCAACCGTGCTGGCCGAAACCGAATACGGCATTCGGTTTGCGTCCGCCATCGCGCGCGGCAACCTGACGGCGGTGCAGTTTCATCCGGAGAAATCGGGACCACACGGTCTCCGCATGCTGCAGAATTTCCTGGATTATCGCGGGTAGGGTGAGGAGGGCCAACCGATGCTGGAGAAGCGAATTGTGGTCTGCCTCGACGTGCGCGACGGCAAAACCACCAAGGGAATCAAGTTCCAGGGAAACGTCGACATTGGCGATCCCGTGGAGATGGCGCGCACCTACTATCATGCGGGTGCCGATGAGCTGGTGTTTTACGACATCACCGCAAGCGCCGAACACCGTGGAATCATGATCGACGTGGTCGAGCGCGTGGCGCGCGAGATTTTTATCCCCTTCAGCGTTGGCGGTGGCATCGCGTCGCTCGATCAGATGCGCTCAGTGCTGCTTGCGGGCGCGGAGAAAGTGAGTCTCAACAGCCAGGCGGTGAATAACCCCGGTATCATCGACGAAGGAGCCCGCGCATTCGGGAACCAGTGCATCGTGCTGGGGATGGACGTACTCGCCGATACAACCATGCCCAGTGGCTACCGCGTGGTGATCCAGGGCGGACGAACGCCCACCGAGCGCGACGTTCTCGCCTGGGCGCGCGAGGCGGTCGATCGCGGCGCGGGCGAGATCGTGCTCAACTCCATCGATGCCGATGGGACCAAGGCGGGCTACGACTGCATCGTCACCCGGCTGATCAGCGAGGCGGTCTCGGTTCCGGTGGTTGCATCCGGTGGAGCGGGGACCCCACAGCACATCGAGACGGTGTTTCGCGATGGTGCCGCCGACGCTGCCCTCGTTGCGTCGATGGTGCACTACGGCGAGTACAGCGTGGCCGATATCAAGCGACACCTGCATGGCGCCGGTGTACCCGTACGCATGGATGGAGTAGACGTCGGGTAGTTTGAGTAGTTATTGCCTTCGGCCGTGCTCCTTGGTATATTCCTGATAGAAATTCGCTTCAATACGATAAACGCTTCAATACAGCAAGAGAGGGATGTCAATGCCGACGTACGACTACGAATGCAAAGGGTGTGGACACTCGTTCGACGTCTTCCAAGGCATGACCGATGAGCCGCTGACGCTCTGCCCCGAGTGCGGGAAGAAACAGTTGCGACGGCTGATCGGCGGCGGTGTTGGGATCATTTTCAAGGGAAGTGGCTTCTACGTCACCGACAGCAAGTCCAAGTCCAGCAGTGCGACCGCCACGGCGGGCAAGGAGACTGCTTCCAAAGAGTCTTCGACCAAGGAACCGGCAGCAAAGAGCACCGATTCCACAGCAGCCTCCTCAACCGGAGAGAGCAAACCGGCGAAGAATGGAAGCGACGGCGGAACCGGAAATCGCAGCAAGAGCGCGGCGGCAACCTGACGCGATCGAGCGCCGCCGCGCAGCGCAGATTCCGCACCGCGGCTGTTCGTCCTGCCGCTTCAGCGAAACGGAATATAGCTTCACCGCCATATAGTTGATTTTTCTTCGAAGTTGAGGTACTCTGAATCATGATCACGGTACCCACCTGCTCGGAACAGGAACTTCACACGTTTGCGCAGAAAATCAAGGTGTGTGGGCATCCGCTCCGCCTCAAGCTGCTCTGTATGATCGCCCGACAGGACAGCCCCTGTGTGTCCGAGTTGTGGGAGTGTCTCAGTCAACCACAACCGGTCATCTCACAGCACCTCGCGGTGCTAAAAGACCGGGGCATTGTCAAATCGGAAGTGCAGGGGAACCGCCGGACCTATACCATCGTGGATCCCTTCATTCGGCGCCTCGTCGAATCGATGCAGGAAGAACGAACCCTTGTGTGATCCCGGAGTCACTCACACCCGATACCCGGTAGGCTCGGCGGTCACCGAGGTTCACTTCAGCGTTGGTACGGTGAATGACGCGCTTCGCGAATACTACCGTGATGAGCGCCGTGCCCTGCTGGTGGCCGACACCAATACGGCTCCGCTTTGCACCGCCTACGAAGGGCCAACCGTCGTGCTGCAACCGGGGGAGACCGCGAAACAGTGGGCTTCGGTCTCTGCCATCCTGGACAGTGCGCTTGCTGCAGGCATCGGACGCGACGGCCGAATTATCGCAGTTGGCGGCGGGGTTCTCTGCGATCTTGCCGCCTTCGCGGCGTCCATCTACCTTCGCGGCATTTCCTGTACCCTCGTTCCCACAACGCTGCTCGCCATGGTTGACGCCGCCTTTGGCGGCAAGACCGGGATGAACTACGGCGGCCTGAAGAACATGGTCGGAACCTTCTATCCTTCAGACATGCTGATTATTGTCCCTCAGTCCCTCGATACGCTCTCTCCTCGCGAGTACCAGAGCGGTCTCGCAGAGGTGATCAAGAGCGCCATGCTCGGCGATCAGGATCTCTTTAACTTTCTTCAGCACGCTCACGGACGGGTCGCGGCCCGGGAGATGGAGGCGGTGCGCATCATTGTCGAACGCTCACTCGCCGTCAAGGCATCGGTGGTGGAACGCGATTTCACTGAGACCGGAGTGCGCGCGTCGCTCAACCTTGGGCACACCTTCGGGCACGCCCTCGAGTCGGTTGCCGGATTTGGCACGTGGACGCACGGTGAGGCCGTGGCGTGGGGTATGGTGTGCGCGCTTGATCTTGGGGTCCAGATGGGAATGACCGATCACGGCTACGCCGAGGCGGCGGCTGCGCTCATCGAATCGTTCGGCTTTCCAACGCAGGCGCCCGGTGTCGCGGTTGACGCCGTGCTCGAGGCGATGCAGCATGACAAGAAGGTGACGTCGGGATCCATGCGCTTTGTCCTGCAGCGCCGCCTTGGGGCAACCGAAGTGGTTGCTGCACCGCTCGATGCAGTCATCGAGGTGCTCAACTCCCGCACTGCCTAATCGGCCTTCGGCGGAAGGTTCTCTTCGGATGCTTCCAGAATCGCGTGCAGTCGCCGGTAGGTTTCGTTGACCGACTCCACGCAGCCCGCACCAAGTTCTTCTCCCAGGTCGTCGGTCAGTTCCTCCAGCGCTGCAAGGCTGTCGGTTACCGCGGTCGAGAAGCTCTTGGTGGGCTTGAACCAGTAAGAACCCCTGCCGTCGCCGCGCAGCGACACAAACCCGAGCGTCGGCGCGCTCTTCTTGATCCGTGTCACGGCGAGTACCTGTGAGAGCACTCCACAGAGGTCGCTGAGGTCGGCGGGTGCGGTGAAACCCGCTTTCCGTGGCCATTCGTCGGTGTAGGCAGCCTCGGGATCGACGTGTCGTACCACCGCGAGCACCTCGCGCAGCCGCTCTCCCACCATCAGTTCACCCTGCGCAGTCACTACCTTCACCCGCAGTCCCTCAATATGCGGCGGGGGAAGGTAGTCCCCGTCGCGTGCGATGGGCGCGAACTCCCTCCACGGCAGGACCGCGACCTTCTTTTTCTTCTTCAGCGGAATGAGCGAGAACACACGGCCCGCGATTTGCACCTGCCAGGTGGTGTCGCGCCCGCGGCCCCCGTGATCGGATGCTCCGGGGGCACCAGCCGCTTCCGTCGCGTCGTGGAGCCCTCCGGGTTTCCTGCCCCCACCGGCGGTATCGCCGCGCCCGGCACCGCGTCCTCGGCCGGTCGCTCGGCCCGCAGCCCGGTCGGCACCGGGGCGCGGAGAGAGTTCCGCGGCGAGGGCCGGTGAGATCGAGGCGAGCCACTCGCGGCGCAGCGGTGAGACCGAGCGCGCGTACATGCGGCTGGTTCGGACAATCTCGCCGGCCACGATGTAGTCGGGTTCTTCGCGAAACATGACTGAGCCGGGGTGAATGAGGATGCGCGCGGCGGTGAGGCTTCGGTACTGGCCGCGGCCGGTACGCGCGCAGACAAACTGGATGTGGCCGCGCGACACTGCGCAGAGGTAATCAGCCGGGCGCCCACCGCCGGTCACCGGTATCCCCATGGACGAGACAATCTCCTCGAGCTGCACCTTGATGTTGGCGATCTCCGCCATGGTTCGTGCGTCGAGGTAGCGGCGCGCGCAGAACTGGTCGCGCTCGCTGCTTGAGAGATAAGCGCGAAAGAGCTTCAGGTAGGAGACAAAATCACCAAGATCGTCACGATACTGGTGGTGTGCCTTGCGCGCTGCGACCTCTTCGCCCTGTGGAAGCAGGAAGGGAGTGTTGGCCGAGAGGAAGGCGGTGGCGATGAGGACCTCTTCCATCACGTCGGGGTAACGGCGGATGGCCTCCACAATCATGCGTGAATGGCGCGGGATGAGCGGAAAGGCGGCCATCATGCGTCCGATATCCGAGAGGGTATTCTCAGGAGTGAGCGCCTCAAGGGCGTGAAGGGTCTCCACTGCACCGATGATGGCCCGCTGCCCGGGCGACGAGATAAAGTCAAACGAAGCAAAGTCGGTGATGCCAAGCTCCGCCATCCGCAGTACCACCTCCGAGAGGTCGGTTCGGTAGATCTCTTCCAGCGTAAAGAGGGGACGGCGCTCGAAGTCATCGCGCGGGTAGAGCCGGTAGCAGATGCCCGGACGGGTCCGCCCCGCGCGCCCGCGGCGCTGGTTGGCTGACGCCTTGGAAATCGGCCCCTCTTCGAGTGCGGCGGTGAAGGTGCGCGCGTTGTAGAAGTTCATCTTGGCCAGGCCCGAGTCTATCACCACCGTGATTCCGTCGATGGTGATGCTCGTCTCGGCGATATTGGTGGCAACCACCACCTTGCGCTTGCCCGCAGGCGGCGGCGGAAAAACCCGATCCTGCTCTTCCTTCCCGAGGCGTCCGTAGAGCGGCACGATGTGAAGGGTGTTTTGGATGGGCAGGCTCTCAAGCGTGGCCACGCACTCCTTTATGGTCTGTTCGCCCGAGAGAAAAATCAGTACGTCGCCCTCGCGCGATTCTTCGTGCACCTTCATCATGACGTCGGCGATCTTCAGCATCAGCGAGTCGAGGTCGGAGGCGACCGGTGGATCGTAGACCATGGTCACGGGGTACATCTGCGCGTCAATCCGGACAACGGGGCAGGAGTCAAAGTACTGTGAGAAGACCTCGGCGTTGATGGTGGCCGACGAGACAATCACGCGGAAACTCGGTCGCTCCTCGATGATACGCTTCAGCAGCCCGAGGATGAAGTCGATGTTGAGGCTTCGCTCGTGTGCTTCGTCCACAATGATTACGCTGTACTGCGACAGCATGTAATCGGCCTTCATCTCCTGCAGAAGAATGCCGTCGGTCATGATCTTGATGCGCGTCGAGGGGTCGGTCTGATCGTCAAACCGCATCTTGTAGGAGACCAGACGATCGCTGCGCTCCAGCTGCCGGGAGAGAAACTGCGAGACCGAGACCGCGGCGATACGGCGCGGCTGCGTGATGCCAATGACTCCGCCGCTGCTGTAGCCCGCCTCGTGCAGAATGAGCGGAAGCTGCGTGGTCTTGCCGCTTCCCGTGGGGCTCTCGACCACTACCACCGGGTTGTGGGCAAGCGCGTCGAGGATGCGATCCTTCTGCTGGTAGACGGGAAGATCGCGCGGGTTCATTGGTCGGTCAACGTCCCAGGATGGAGGCGATGGTCTCGGCAGCGCGGTCCACGCTGAGTCCGTCGTGGTTGGTACGGGTGGTGAGGTCCTTTACGTTGACGGTGCCCGCGGCGCGCTCCTCTGGCCCGCAGATCACGGCCACGGGGATGCCCTTCTTCTCCGCAAAGGCAAACTGGACACCCAGTTTCTTCGCCTCGGGGTAGACCTCCACGGCCAGACCGCGCGCTCGCAGGACTTCGGCGAGGGCGTGGTTGGCGCCCATATCCTCGTCGGTGAAGCTGACCACCAGCACATCCACCGACTGCGCGACAACCGCGGTATCGTCCAGCTCTTCGAGGGCGGCGAGCAGGCGGTCCAGGCCGATGGACGAGCCCACACCCGGCAGGTGCTCCTTGGTATAGAGCGAGGCGAGGTCGTTGTAGCGCCCGCCGGAGCAGACCGACCCAATCTCCGGAAGCCGGGTGAGAAAGGTTTCAAAGACGATTCCGGTGTAGTAGTCCAGACCGCGGGTGATCGACGGATCGAGCCGTACGTGATCCATGATGCCCACCGCGCTCGCGGCCTCGAGCACCGCGGCAAGTCGCCCGGTGTCGACCGGCTCGTCGCCGGCAAGCCCGATGAGGGTGCCAAGCACTTCCTCCGCGCTGCCGTCGGCGGTGACGAAGGCCATCACCTTCTGCGCAGCATCCGGGCCCACCAGTGTGCCCAGCTCGGCGCGGACCGCGTCATTGCCAATCTTCTTGATCTTGTCCACGGTTCGCAGCAGCTCCACCGACTGCTCCGCGATCCCGAGGGAGGTCAGAAACCGGTTAAAGATGCCGCGGTGCGAGAGATGGACCTGGAACTCGCGCACTCCGAGCGCCTGAAGCGACCGGACCATCAGCAGCAGGATCTCGAAGTCCGCAGACGCTGCATCCACCCCCACGATGTCGAAGTCACACTGGGTGAACTCGCGGTAACGCCCCCGTTGGGTGTTTTCGCCCCGGAATACCTTGGCGATGTGGAATCGTTTAAAGGGGAGGTAGAGTTCGTTTCGGTGCAGCGCCATGTAGCGGGCAAAGGGTACGGTGAGGTCGAAGCGCATCGAGACGTCTCGTCCGCCGTTATCCTCGAAGCGGTAGATCTGTTTGTCGGTCTCTCCGCCCCCCTTGCCGAGCAGCACATCGGTGTACTCCAGAATCGGGGTGTCGATGGGAAGAAAGCCGTGACGGCGAAACTCCTGCTCCAGAATGGTCTGCACCGCCTTGCGGCGCCCTTCCTGCTCCGGGAGAAAATCCCGAAATCCCTTCAATACGCGTGGTTCAATTCGATCAGCCATACTATCCGTTACTATGCCGACAACGCCAACCCTGTGCAAGCTACTGCGCTGCCTGAATCCGCAGAATCACGGTGCGCCAGAAGTGGATCGGGGTGCGTGGGTTATTTGCGTGCAGACTGTAGAGCCGACCATCGAAGTAAAACTCCAGATACGAGACGTGCTGCACGTTGAGGCCGGCCATTTCACCGATGGGGAATGATCGGGGCTCAGGCCCCACAAGCTCCAGGCGATCCGCCCAGAGCACCATCCGTGAGGCCGGCAGCGGCTGCAGTGCCATACGCCGGTACCCAACCCCACCGCGAACGGCAACGGGGCCCAGAATTGGTGTGTCGGGTGCCGCGAGCTGATCCTCGAGCCACCACTCCACCAGCGGCTCCTGCAACCGGCTCCAGTCGCGCACCGTGAGCGGCGGCTCGGGCCACGGTGCGGCTCCGGGCTCAGCCGGCGGCGTCCGTGGGGGATCGAGGCGGAAGAAACCCCTCGTGTCGTACCTCACGCGGTACCCGCAGGCCCGACAAGAGATCTTGTTCCCATGGCTGCGAAGCGTCGCCACTGCCGCGCAGCTCGGGCAGACGTGCAGAACGTGCTCGAGGTACTCTGCGCGCCGCGGTCCCCGGTAGGGGATCCCGAGGTGTTTCTGCTCGGCCCAGTCGTCGTGCGCGATCGCACGCTCCAGGCGGCGGGAAATCTCGGTGATCGGAAGCGATCGGGTCTCTTTGGCTTCGAGAGCAAGCCGGAAGTCCACGAGCAGCCGCCCGCGCCGGGGGAACCGTGCCCACCGGGGGTGAGAGATGTGCCCACCGTGAAAGATCGGGGTGAGCACCGGGATTCCGAGCAGCCGCACCAGCTTTGCTGTGGCCGGGAAGAGGGGCAGCGGCCCGCCATCCCAGGTGCGTTCGCCCTCGGCAAAAAGACAGATGATGTCACCACGGTCGCGGATGCGGATCATCTGTCGAATCGCTTCGAAATCCGAGATGCCCTTGGACTTGGGGATCGTGCCCACCAGATTCAGCAGTGGCGCCAGAATCCGGGAGCGAAAATTGGCGTCGGCGGCAAGAAAGCAGACCGGGTGGGGAATGAGGCTGCCCAGAATAAAGGGATCCCAGTACCCGACGTGGTTGGGAAGTACGAGGTAGGGTGGTTTCAGTTGGCGCAGCAGGCCCCGGTGACGGGTGCGGACGTTGAACTGAAGGCGCAGCCAGCTGCCGAGGGTGGCCTTGAGGAGCAGATGAAACAACCGATTGGCCCGAATGTCGGTGCGCGAGCGCGGCATTGGCCCCCACTGTAGCGAAAAGGGAAAATGTTGACTACGCGCAGGGAATCATTTACAACTGAAACCCTACGGAGGCGCCACATGAACTTTTCCTGGTCACTCTTTGTCGACCTTGGGGTCATATCCGCTGCGCTGGTCCTGGCCACCCTCATCCGTGCGCGGATTCGGTTCTTTCAGCGCTATCTGATTCCCAACGCGCTCACTGCAGGCTTCATTCTGCTTCCCCTGTACAATTTTGTCTTTCCCCAACTGGGAATCACGTCAGCGGGCCTGGGGGAGCTCGCCTACCACCTGCTGAGCATCTCGTTTGTGGCCATGGCGCTGAGAAAGTCGCCTCCCGGCGGGACGAAAGGGGACAAGCGTATCTTCTCCACCAGCGTGGCCGTACTGTCGCAGTATGCCCTGCAGGCCGCGGTTGGTCTGCTGCTGACGCTGCTCTTCATTGTCACCGTCATGCCCAATCTCTACCACTCCTTCGGGTTTCTGCTGCCGCTGGGCTTTGTGCTCGGGCCGGGTCAGGCCTTTGCCATCGGCTCGGGGTGGGAGATATCGGGTATTGCTGGAGCGGGAAGCGTTGGACTTACCTTTGCCGCCATTGGGTTCATTGTCTCCTGCTTTGGTGGCGTCTTTCTGATCAACTACGGGATCAAGCGCGGCTGGCTGGAGAAGCGCTTTGTCGAAGTACTCAATCAGCAGGGGGTGAAGACCGGCGTCTACGCGCGCGATGCCGCCAAACCGGTGGGATCCAACCTCACCACCGAGACCGAGGCCATCGACTCGATGTCGTTCAATACCGCCATCGTTCTGCTCTGTTACTTTGCTACCTATCTCTTCCTCCAGGGCGTAACGGCCCTGCTGTCTCTGATCGGGCCGCTGGGAGCCGAGCTCGCGATCAACCTCTGGGGCATCAGCTTCATCTTTGCCTCACTGATTGGACTTCTGTTCAAGGCGATCTTCTTCGGGCTCAAGATCGAGTACATCCTGGACAACGCCACCCTGAACCGCGTCTCAGGGCTCGCCGTGGACGTGATGGTGGCAAGCGCAATTGCCGCAATCTCCCTGGTGGTGGTTTCCCGCCTCATCGTGCCGATCCTGGTGCTTTCGGCCGTGGGGACCCTGCTGGCGGTGCTTACCATTCCGTGGATCTGCTCCCGTCTGTTCAAGGACCATCAGTTCCACCGGATGCTGATCGTCTTTGGTGTTTCCACGGGCACGCTCTCCACCGGCCTTGCCCTGCTTCGCGTCATCGATCCCGATTTCGAGACTCCGGTCGCCTCCGACTACGCGTATGCGTCGGGGATCACCTTCGTGCTGGCCATCCCCTTCATTCTGTCCATCAACCTGCCGGTTCGTGCCTTCATTACCGGCAATATGGTGTTCTTCTGGATCGCTCTCGCAGTGAGCCTTGGGTACCTTCTGTTCACGGTGATCTCCTATTTTCTCCTTTGTGGTCGTCGCGCCGTCGCCAAGCCGTCGCAGGTGTGGCTCCCGCCGGCTCCCGCACAAACCCGGCGCAGCGCGTAGGCAGCGGGAAGGTCGCCGCGGTGTGTGGTAAGGCCGAGCATGGCAACGGTGGCGGATCCAGGAAGGGTGGTGGACCCAACGGGGTGTCGGTTCCCGTGTTCGACGCCTTCATGTACCCATTGGAGGCAGTTTCACTGCGTCGCCGTCGCCGCCGGCTGATACCCCGGGCTTCGGGCAGGGTGCTGGAGGTGGGGATTGGTTCCGGCGCCAACCTGCCGTACTATCGCTGGGAGCAGGTGGAGTCGCTGACGATGGTCGACCCAACCATTCCGTTGGGAATCCGCGACCAGGTCTACCCGGTTCCCGTCTCGTTCCATCCACTGAGCGTCGAGGAGCTGCCCTTTCCCGAAGCGTCCTTCGACACCGTGGTCTTCACCCTGGTCTTCTGCAGCGTACCGGACAACCGGGCCGGACTGCGGGAGGTGGCCCGGGTGGTGAAACCCGCCGGGCAGGTCCTCTTTATCGAGCACGTGCTGCCGCCCGCCACGCGCCTCCATGGGGTCATGCACGCCATCAACCCCTACTGGCGCCGGGTCAGCAGCGGGTGCAACATCATCCGCAAAACCGACGAGGAGCTCACCGCTGCCGGACTGCGCATTGGCGAGATGGAGCGGTTTGGGAACGGCTTTCTGATCGCCGGCCGCGCGAGCCGGATCGTCCCCGGCTGACCCCGGGCTCGACTTGGTTGACGACCGTCAGGAACTCGGCGACAATGGCCTGACGGCAGGCATGAGGAGCAGCATATGCAGCTTTCGGATAATCTCCACACGGAAACGTGTTGGGAGATCGAAGAGCGCGCGTTTGACGCGCAACAACTCGTTACTAACGGCAGTAACTACATGGTTGGGAACGGTTACCTGGGGTACCGTGGTACCTTTCCCGAGTGGACGCGCGACCAGTACGTTGGCTGTGTGGTCACCGATACCTACGATACTGCCGACGGAACATGGAAGGAGCTCTGCACCGTTCCCAACGCGCTGTTTCTGTCTGCGTCGGTTGGCGGGCAGACGGTGGATGCACTCACCGGCGATCTCTCCGCCTATCGCCGAACGCTCAATCTTCGCAATGCGGTTCACAGCCGCTCCATGCAGTGGACCGATGGGAGCGCGTCTGCCGAAATCAGCGACAGCCGGTTTGCCTCGATGGACAATTTCCACCTCGTTGTCGCTCGGTATCGCATTGCCGCAACGGAGCCGGTATCCATCACCCTGGGGATCGATGGCGACGTCTGGAGTCTGAATGGTGATCACTTTCAAGAGGTGACACCCGCCACCGCTCCGAGTATCGCCAACGACCACTTGCTCGTCCAATGCGTGACCGGCGAGCAGAACGTACGGATCGCAGTGGCGCACGCCTTCTCGGTCTCCGGTGCCAAGCCGGTGCGGGTGCGTTCCGCGACGACCGCAGCGCGCAGCGTCATGCGTACGCTCGAGTTTGCCGCCGACGCACCGGCCATCGAGATTGAAACGGTGATGGCGGTGTACAGCTCCAACGATGGGGTCGACCCGGTGGATGCCGCGCGTAACGCCGCCCGCAGTGCAATCACCGAAGGCTACACACCGCTCTTTGAGCGCCACCGCTCGCGGTGGGATGAGGTGTGGCGCCGCAGCGATATCGAGATCGACGGTGACCCCTTTGCCCAGACCATCCTGCGTTTCAATACCTACCATAACATCATCGCGACGCCCGCTCATACCGATCACCTGCCCATCGGTGCGCGGGGCTTGTCGTGCCAGGCGTACCAGGGAGCCGCATTCTGGGATCAGGAGATCTTCAACCTGCCGATGTTCCTCTACTCCGCGCCGGAGGTTGCGCGCAACATCCTGATGTACCGCTACAAGACGCTCGATGGCGCCCGCAAGAAAGCGCGTGACCTCGGGTACCGGGGGGCCTTCTACGCGTGGGTCAGCGGTGACACCGGCGAGGAGATCTGCCCGTCGTACTTCTTTGTTGATGTGCTCAGCGGGCGGAAGATCCGCAACCACTTCAACGACTGGCAGATTCACGTCTCCCCCGACATCGCATACACGGTGCGTCGGTACGTGTCGGTCACCGGTGACTGGCAGTTCATGCAGGACTACGGGGCAGAGATGCTCTTTGAGATCGCGCGGTTTCTTCACTCGCACTGTTACTATAAACCCGAAAAGGATCGCTACGAGTTCATTCGACTTCTGGGTCCCGATGAGTACCACGAGAACGTCGACAATAACAGCTTTACCAACTTCATGGCGCGCCACGCGCTGCGGATCGCCTGTGAGGTGTGGGACCAGCTTGGCGCCCGCGCGCCCGCGGCCCGCGCAGCGCTGGGTCGTCGTCTCGACGTCGCCGAGGACGAAGTGGCCCGCTGGCGCGAGACCGCCGAGGGCGTCTTTGTGCGCTCCGCCGATCCGCAGACCGGCCTCATCGAGCAGTTTGACGGGTTTTTCCAGCTGGAGGACGTCTCACCGGCAGAGCTGAAAGAGCGGTTAATCGACCCGGGCGAGTACTGGGGCTGGCCCAACGGAATCGCGGTCGAGACCCAGGTCTCCAAGCAGGCCGACGTGCTCCAGCTCTTTGTGCTGCACCCGGACTCCTACTCCACCGAGGTAATGCGGGCAAACTACGACTACTACGAGCCGCGAACCCAACACGGCTCGTCGCTGAGCTACTCCGTCTACGCCACTGTCGCGGCCTGGGTAGGGTATTCCCAGCAGGCGTACGATTACTTTGTGCGCTCCGCTACCGTCGATCTCTTCAATACCGGAAAGGCGGTCAGCGGGGGAACGTTTATTGGCGGCATTCACACCGCGGCGTGTGGCGCCGCCTGGCAGATCGTGGTGATGGGGTTCATTGACGTCCGAATGGAGGATGGAACGCTGAAGCTTTCGCCGCGCCTTCCCCAGGGGTGGAAGAGTGTACGGTTCTTTCTCTCCATCCGCGGGGCGCAACTGCGGGTGACGGTCACCCACGATGCGGTTCATGTGGTAAATGAGGAGACGGGAACCGCATCGGCCACTGTGTCGGTCTTTGGTGTGATCGGCAACGTGGCGCCCGCAGGCCGGTGCTCCATACCTGTTCGCCAGTCGATTTGATTGCAGGCCGCGCAGGTGGTATACTGTAGATAAGGAGGCCCGATCATGGAAGCAATTGATGCATACAGCCCGGTTGCAGCGCAATCGGTGCAGCCAAACCCCCAGGCAGAGGCCGCGCCCCCACCGGAGCAGGCCCCACCCCCTGAGCCTCAGGCTCAGCCGGCGTCCGACCCCGCAGTCGGCCAGGTGGTCGACGAGTACGCCTGAGCGTTCGCTCGAGTTACGGCGCCTGAGCGGCGCCGGCTCGTGGGCGTACTCTTACCGCGACGGCGGGGCGAAAATTGCCTGAAAGATCTTGTCCCTCACCGGCTCCCGGATCGACGTAAATCTGATGTGGGAAATGGCGTCGTTGTGTGAGGTGCGCACCACCACTCCTACTACCTGCAGTCGTTCCTTGTCCTTTCCCATGAACCGCAGCTCAATGCGGTCTCCAGCCGTTAACGGGAGATCGGGGGGGGTGCGCATGCTCGCCCCGCCGCCGCCCAGGTCTTCAAGTACCGTTTTCACGGCCGCCTCGTCGGCAACGGCACGGCGAACCAGCACCGGTAGACGTATCCTGCGTCGGAAGTAGGTGCGTTTCTGGTATCGGGTCAGGGATTCAGAATGACGCAGGTTCAGCACGTTGTCTTCCCGGCTCACCACGATGGTGTGAACCTGAAAAATCCCCGCGTGGCTCTGGTAGAAGACATCCACCTCTGAGCCGATGCGAAAGTGCTCCTCCGGCGGGATGACTACCCGGAACACGTGCGGCTCCGGCGCGATCACGCGGCCCCTCACCGGATGCTCCCCTTTGACGCGACGAACAAAGACGGTGCTCGCCTCGGGAAGGTGTACCGTGGACGCCGGAGCACGATCCCGAGTCTGGTCAAAGCCCAGCCGTAATCGGAGTGCGGAAATCGCGTCCGACGGCGCCTCATCGGCCTGCATCAGCTTCTTGGCGCAACTGTTGAACATCCACTCGTTCTCAAGCAGCAGGTACTTATCGTGGGCGTTGGGAAGGTATTGAGCCATCCGATCCAGAATCGAGACCCACGATGGCGGAATTGACAACTGCTCCATGCGTTCGCGAAACGCCGCCTCTGCCCGCCGCCGCCGTTCACGAAGGTGCCGGTTCTGGTCTACTCGAGCGTAGATCCACAGGCCCAACGTGAGCGAGAGCACAATAAACAGCACCAGCGTGATCTCAAGTGGGTTGGTCCGGTACGCCTGGCCCACGGTACGAAAAAAGTCGGTACGCGCGTCGGGAATCTGTAGGAGATACATGGCACCTCTGTTCAAAGTATAGCATAATCGGGGGTACAATGCGCGTCGCAGCGGTACGCGCGGGGAGGCCAATGCTACTTGCGGTTGATATCGGCAACACCAACATCGTCGTTGGGGTCTTTACCGATGCGTCACTCGCGGCGCATTTTCGCATTCAGACGGTGTACGACCGAATGGCGGACGAGTATCACGTGACGCTCGCGGGGCTCTTCCGGGAGTCAGGCATCGATGCGGCCACCTGTGAATCGGTGGTGGTATCGAGCGTGGTTCCCGTTCTCACCGAGGCGGTTGCCGAGGCGCTGCGCCGTCTCACCGGCCGCAAGGCGCTGGTTCTCTCGCCGACTGTCACGCTCAACGTGACGATTGCGATCGGGAACCCCCGCGAGCTCGGTTCAGATCTGATTGCCAACGCCGTTGCTGCGTACGACCGCTTCCGCGACGCGTGCATTGTGGTGGATTTTGGTACCGCGCTGACTTTTACCGCCGTCTCCGCCGAGGGTGCAATTCTTGGGGCCGCCATCGCGCCGGGGCTGCGTACCGCGGTCCACTCGCTGGCAGCAGGCACCGCCCAGCTGCCGGAGATCGACCTGAGCGAGCCGGAAAGCGCCATTGGCACCGACACCCCGAGCGCCCTGCGCGCCGGCATTGTGATCGGTTACCAGGGCCTGGTGAGTGAGGTGCTGCGGCAGATGAAGGAGCAGATTGGGGTTCCTGCGCGGGTCATCGCCACCGGCGGGCTGTCGGGAGCCATGGCGGCTCGCCTCGCGGAGATCGACGCGGTGGACCCGTGGCTTACCCTCGAGGGGTTGCGCATTGTCGCGGAGCTCAACCGTGGCTGACGAACTGTCGTTTGACATGGCGGTTGGGGCGGCCTTCAACGTCGCCCCGATTCTCAGGGAGATCGAAGCGCAGCGCGCGCAGGCGACAGATCTTGACGCGCCGGTCGAGGACCGGATCGCCGCCTTTGAAGACATCATCGAGTCTGAGGTGGGCGACACCACCTTCTCCCGGGCCCGCAACATCGAGCGCGAGGTTGGCCTGCGTCAGATCTACCTGAAGTTTGAAGGTAGCAATCCGTCGGGTACGCAGAAGGACCGCATCGCCTTTGCCCAGGTGCTCGACGCCCTGCGACGCGGTTACCAGATCATCAACCTTGCGACCTGCGGAAATTACGGCATGGCGATGAGCTTTGCCGCATCCCTCGCCGGACTGAGATGTATGGTCTACATCCCGCGTTCCTACCACTCCCGCCGCCTGGACGAAATGCAGAAGTTCAACTCGCAGATCATCCTGGTGGACGGAGACTACGAGGCAGCCGTTGAGCAGTCGTCGCGCGAAGCGGCCGAGAGCGACCACTACGACGCCAATCCCGGCGGGGCCAACACCGACCTCCAGTTACGCGCGTACGGCGAGATCGCGTACGAAATTTACGACGAGCTGCGCGACGCACCCGCGGCGGTGGGAGTACCGGTTTCCAACGGTACCACGCTCGCGGGAATCTACCGTGGATTTGTCAGTCTCTACCGGCGCGGCAAGACGTCCCGGATTCCCCGCTTTTACGCTGGTTCGTCTCACGCCAAGAACCCCATTGTCAACGCCTTTCTCAAGGGGTTGCAGACCTGCGAAGACCTGAGCCCCGGCCTTATCCGCGAGAACGCGGTCAACGAGCCGTTGATCAACTGGCACTCCATTGACGGAGATCTGGCGCTGAACGCGGTACGCGCGAGCGAGGGGTGGGCGGTAAATGTCAGCGACCGGCAGATGATCTCGTATTCGCGCCTGGTTCGCGAGCAGGAAGGCATGCTGGTGCTCCCCGCGTCGACCGCCGGCCTGCTCGCCCTGATTCGCCGACATAAACAGGAAGCCCTGCCAAACGATCGGTTTGTGGCGATCCTTACCGGCCGCAAACCGTGATCCAGGACTGCGGCGCACCCTGTGACCTGATCCGTGCCGTACACTGTGAGGTGAACCAATGATCGATGGAGATGCCGTTGTCTATTGTGCCGGGGCCTTTCTGACCACCTTCGGCAAAACTGCGCACGGGCTGGTGCGCTTTACCGAGCGCTACCGGGTGCGTGCCGTGATCGATCCCGACTGCGCCGGCCGGGATGCCGGAGCCGTGCTCGACGGCCGCGCGACCGGGATCCCTATCGTAGCGGATCTGGCAGCGGCGCTTCAGGCAGCCGGCGGCACCAACGGCCCGCAGCCGTGCTACTTTGTGATTGGTATCGCGCCCGACGGCGGCGCGGTTACCCCGGCAATGCGCGCAGCGGTGCGTGAAGCGCTCGAGGCGGGGCTCTCGGTGGACAGCGGCCTCCACGAGTTTTTCAGCGACGACATCGAACTCGCCGGACTGGCGCGACAGCGCGGCGCCACCATCCGCGATGTGCGAAAGACCCCGCCGCGATCCGAGCTGCACTCGTTTACCGGTGGCATTGAGACGGTGGAGGCGGTGCGGGTTGCGGTGCTGGGCACGGACTCCGCGATCGGCAAGCGCACTACCGCCTGGATTCTTGCACACGCGCTGCAGCACGCAGGGTTTGCCACACAGATGATTGGAACCGGTCAGACCGCGTGGATGCAGGGAGCGCGCTACGGGACCATCCTGGACTCGTTGATCAACGATTTTGTTGCCGGGGAGATTGAGCACGCGGTGGTAACCGCGTGGGAGAACGAGCACCCCCGCGTGCTGGTACTGGAGGGGCAGGGGAGCCTGATGAACCCCGCCTATCCCGGGGGATTCGAGCTGCTCGCTGCGGGACGGCCCCACGCGGTGATCCTGCAGCACGCTCCCGCACGTCTCGAGTACGACGGCTTTCCCGGCTATCCCATCCAGCCACTGCCGGTCCAGATTCAGGCCATCGAGCTCATCTCGGGGCGTCCGGTGGTGGCGGTAACGGTAAACCACGAAGGGCTCGACGCGGCGGAAACCGACGCGGCATGTCACGCGATCACGGAACAGACGGGTCTTCCCGCCTGTGACCCCATCCGCCACGGCGTGGATGCGGTGGTGGAGACGCTTCAAGAGCGGTACCTGCGGTGAGAATCACGCGCATCGACGTGTGGCGCGTCTCAATGCAGCTGATCGAGCCCTACTCGATCGCCTACGAGACCGTGGACCGGGCTGAGAATATCTTTGTGCTGCTGCACACCGACGGACCCCACCAGGGGATCGGTTGTGCCGCCCCCGTAGAAGCGGTGACCGGAGAGACGGTCGACGAGACCGAACGCTTTCTGCGCGATACCGTGGCCGATCTTCTGGTGGGCCGCGATCCCACCCGGCTCGCCGCCCTCGCCGCGATCGTAGGCCGACACGCCCGCGCACGGCCCTCCGCACGCGCCGCCGTGGATATGGCGCTGCACGACCTGCTCTCGCGCATCGCGGGGCTTCCGCTCTATCGCCTTCTTGGCGCGTACCGCACCCGGATTCGCACCAGTGTCACCATCGGTATTCACGGCCTCGATGAGACCGTGCGCCGCGCCCGGACCCGGGTCACCGAAGGATTTTCCTGCCTCAAGATCAAAGGTGGTCTGAGCGCAGACGAAGACGCAGAGCGGGTGATTGCCGTTCGTCGGGCCGTGGGGCCACGGGTAACGCTGCGGTTTGACGCAAACCAGGGGTACACCGTCGCGCAGGCCCTTGAGTTTCTGCGCGCAGCGGCCGCAGCCGATCTGGAGCTGCTCGAGCAGCCCACCCTGATCGCGCAGCCCGATGCCCTCGGGGAGGTGTCGCGCAACGCGCTGATTCCGGTGATGGCCGACGAGAGCGTGCTCTCGCTGCGAGACGCGTTCTTTGTCGCACGTCGGGAATTGGTAGACATGATCAACATCAAGCTGATGAAGACCGGCGGAATCACCGAGGCAATGCAGATCAACGCGGTCGCGCGTTCGGCAGGGGTTCCCACCATGGTGGGCTGTATGGACGAGGCTGCGGTAGGCGTTGCCGCGGGGCTTCATTTCGCCCTGTCACGGCCCAACATTCGATACGCCGACCTCGACGGCCACCTTGATCTGGTTGGTGATCCGTCTGCCGGCTGTGTCGAGGTGCGACACGGAATGCTCTACCCGCGTGAGCGCCCCGGGCTCGGATGGTTACCCTGACCCGGGCAGCGGAATGTCGGGAGCGGTTTACCTACGGAGCTGTGGGCTCGGACGGAGCGGTTGGGTCAGATGGTGCTGCGGCGCGAAGTCGGACGATTTCCGCCTCAAGGGCGGCTACGCGGGCGTTGAGGTTTGCCAGGTCGGTTTTGGTCGGGAGGTTCAGCGAAGCCACAACCTCTTCGGTTCGTTCCTGAACCATGATGGAGAGTCGTTTTCGGGTTTCTTCGCTCTGGTGAACCAGCTCGTCCACAAAGCGCTTTCCCTCTTCCTCGTCCATGGTGCTCTCACTGACCAGCTTCTGGCCAAGCTCCATGACCGCGTCGCGGGTGCGAAGTGCAAACCCGATTCCCGTGTACACCGCCTGTTTCATCATGCTTTCCATCTCATTCCTCCTCTTTTGGCATGTTTCGAGAGCGAGTCGTCTTGCGGGTCTTTGGCTTATCGGAACCGTTGGAGCCACTGTCGCTCTTGTCGCTGCGCTTCGTGCGGTCCGAGCCGGCTCCATTCAGGATCACGCCGATCTCGTGCGCATCGAGCTGCTCTTTTTCAAGCAGGGCCTCGGTGAGCGCCTCGAGCTTGTCGCGGTATTTGGTAAGCAGTTCCTTGGCCCGTTGATACGACGCCGCCAACAGAGCCTTGATCTCACCATCGATCTCGTGGGCGGTTCCCTCAGAGTACTCGCGAGCGTGGGACATCTCTTCGCCCAGAAAGACGTTTTTCCGTTGGCCACCGGACGAAAAGGTGCCGAGGCGATCGCTCATGCCCCAATCGCATACCATCTTGCGGGCGAGTCGGGTGGCTTCGCGGAAGTCGCTCTCCGCGCCGTTGGTCACCGATTGAAACACCAGATCCTCGGCAGCTCGCCCGCCGAGCATCATGACGATGCGGTCGAGGAGGTATTCTCGGCTGTAGAGGTACTTCTCCTCAGCCGACACCTGCTGCGTGACACCCAGCGAATTCTCACGCGGGATGATGGTCACCTTCAACAGCGGATCGGTGTTGGGCAGGATTGCCGCGGTGAGGGCATGACCTGCCTCGTGATACGCGACGATTTTTCGTTCGTGTGTACTCATGGTGAGGTTCTTTCGCTCGAGACCGAGCAGTACCTTGTCCCGCGCCTCATCGACGTCACGGGCGAGGATGGTCTCGCGGTTGTCACGTGCCGCGAGGAGCGCCGCCTCGTTCAGCAGATTCTGAAGATCGGCTCCGCTGAAACCGGGGGTTCCTTTCGCGATCTGCTCGAGGTCAACGTCTTTGGCCAGCGGTTTGTTGCGCCCGTGCACCTCGAGGATCTCGACGCGGTCCTTCACCGTGGGCAGATCGATGGTGATGCGGCGGTCGAAGCGGCCGGGGCGCAGGAGGGCAGGATCAAGGATATCGGGGCGGTTGGTTGCCGCGACCACGATGGTTGTCTCGTTTGCCTCAAAACCGTCGAGCTCGGAGAGGAGCTGGTTGAGGGTCTGTTCCCGCTCATCGTGACCGCCGCCGAGACCGGCACCGCGATGGCGGCCGACCGAGTCGAGCTCATCGATAAAAATGATGCTTGGTGCACGTTTCTTTGCGTCCTGAAAGAGGCTTCGAACGCGCGAGGCGCCGACGCCAACAAACATCTCCATGAAGTCGGAGCCGCTCATGCTGTAAAAGGGTGCGTCCGCCTCGCCGGCAATGGCTCGGGCGATCAGGGTCTTTCCGGTTCCCGGCGGACCCACCAGCAGCACACCCTTGGGGGTCTTGGCGCCGATTTTCTGATAGCGCGTGGGGTTTTTGAGGAAGTCAACCACTTCCATGATCTCTTCCTTGGCACCGTGGAGTCCAGCAACATCGGCAAAGGTCGTGCGCTCCTTCTCGGTTTTCTCGTAGAGTTTTGCCTTGTTCTGCCCTACGCTGAAGATGCTCTTGCCCTGGTTGCGCATGTTGCGAAAGAGGGCAAAGCCAATCCAGACCAGGATGAAGAGGGGCAGGAGGTTCATCAGCAGCGCCATGAACGAGACGCGCTCCTGGGGCGGACGGGTAAACACCGTGACGTTTCGTCGCCGCAGCGTCTCCATGATCTCGGTGTCGCCAAACGAGGGCACGTGCGTAAAGACGGTGCGTCCGTCACCGATGGTCGGCCCGTTGGTGATGGGCTGGTCCAGCGTGGCATCCACGCGAAACCCGGAGATGGTCACCTCCCGCACGTTGCCGCGTTCGACTTCGTTCAGAAAGCGGGTGTAGCTGATCTCGGATGCGCGCTGTTGCCCGCCGGTAAACATCGTCGTCAGGAAGGGGAGGAAGAGCAGAAACGGCAGCAGGATATAGAGCCATCTGCGATCCGGGCCGCCCAGAGGAAACTTGTTGTTGCCACCGGTGGGCGGGTTTTTTTGTTGCTGTTTTTCCATGAAGCGTATCTTCTCCCGATTCGCGCGAAGGTGCGAGTTATGCCCTAAAGATACTCAGATCAGGGCGAATGATCCAGCGTTCCCGGAGGTCCGGTTTCGGCACGAAACCGGGGGAGGAAGTCGGGGTACTCATCGCGGACAAAGGCGATGAGCGCCTCGCGCACCTCGCAGCGGAGGTCCCAAAGCGAGCCGGAGTTGCGCGCGCTCATCAGGGCGCGCAGCTCCATGGTGGTGGGGCCGGCCTCCGTGACCTGCAGCACGCAGACGGCGTGGTCCCACAGGGGGGACTGCTCCAGAATCTGCCGCAGACGATCGCGCAGCGCGGGCACCGGGAAGTGGTAGTCGACGTGCAGCGTTACCGAGCCGAGGATGTCTGCGGAGACGCGGGTCCAGTTCTGAAACGGGCGCTCTATGAAAAACGTGACCGGGACCACCAGCCGGCGCAGATCCCAGATGCGAACCACCACGTAGGTCAGGCCGATCTCTTCGATGCGGCCCCATTCTCCCTCCAGCACCACCACGTCGTCGATGCGGATCGGTTGCGCGAGGGCTACCTGAAGCCCGGCGACCACCAGCCCGAGGGTCTTCTGCGCGGCAAATCCCACGATCAGCCCCAGGATGCCGGCCGAGGCGAGCAGGGTGGCCCCAATCTGGCGTACCGGTTCGAAGGAGAGCAGCAGCGCTGAGATACCCACCACGGCCAGCACCGCAACCAGGATGCGCCGGATGACCCGAATCTGGGTATGGATCTTGCGCGCCTTCAGATTGTCCTCTACCTCGAGGTTGAACTGACGCAACACGAAGCGCTCGGCAATCGAAAGCACTCGGTAGGCGGTCCACACGATGCTTATCACCAGCAGAATCCGAACGACCAGATCAACCGGGTCACGCGTTCCCTCCGGCAGGGTAACGAAGGGAAGGGCCATCGCCAGGAAAAGCGCAGGAAAGAGAAGGCGCATAGGGCCCTTGGCGTCGCGCACCAGTTCGCCTGCCATCCCGGAATCGCTGCGGCGAGACAGGATGCGCGCCACCAGCCGGACGATCGTTGCCACAACCAGGCCCAAGACAATCGCTGTTCCGGCCACGATGGCCGCGGGAACGAGCTCGGGGACGGTCTCAAGCCATTGCATCGCGGTCTCCTTTCGGTTCCGTTGGCCAGGGTCCTGACGCTACGGCGGGCATCGACACAAAGTCGCATATTGCACCGGCAACCGCCGCGGATACCGCATCCGATGCAGCAAAGTCGTTGTGACCAATTCCGCGCACGCGGGGGAAGGCGTGTTCTTCTGCGCCGAGTGCTGCTGCGAGCCGGCGGGTTGCCGCTGCTTCCACAATACGGTCTGCCTCGCTGTAAACCGCAAGGGCCGGCTGAAGCAGCTTCCGCGAGAGCTCCGCGGTGGGAAACCAGTCGGTGCCGAAGAGCACCTGCTGCAGGGCGGGGGATTCCGGAACCGCGCGGGCAAACCAGCGCTTCTGGTCCGACCGCGATGTCGCGCGGGAGAAGAAGCGCGGACGGATCAGCGCAGGCGGCAGCAGCCGGTACCGGATGAGAAACTTCACCACCGGTCCGACCCCCTTCGCACGCCCGGCAAACGGGGATGCAATCACCACCACGTGGGATACCACCGCGGGACCAACCCTCCCGGCAACCAGCGCGCAGAGGATTCCCCCCAGGCTGTGCCCGACCAGGGCGACGGGGCCGGCGGTTACCGCCTGATCGCGCGCGACCGCTTCCAGCCGATCCGCGAGTTCAAACGGAGAGTCACCCGAAAGATCCGGTGCCACCACGCGATGCCCACGCAGCGCAAGTTGGGGCTGCAGCTTCTCCCAGAAGGATCCGCGCACACCGTATCCGTGCACCAGAACGATGGGTCGGCCCGGGGCAGGGCTGGTTCCTGCAGAGTTCACGGAGTCTCACCCCGTGCGACGGTTTCCGCGTCTACGAGCCAGCCGTATTTGGTAGCGTGGGCAACGACAGCGGCGGCTACCGGCTCAACCGCATCGCGGTCAGGCCCGCCCAGCGAGATGCGAGTGCGGTAGGCTGCGCCCACCACCGGGTAGGAGCCGATGGTGACCTCCGGGTGGCTGGCCTGCAGCGCGCCGAGCCATTCGGCAAACAAGACCTCATCGGCGTTGAGGTAGACCGCCGTGCGCCATGTCGGACGCATGGTGGGAAGCATGGCGATGAGGCGGGGAATCTTGCTGCGCAGAGCCGGGGGAAGTCCGGGCAGGATGAAGCAGTTTTCTTTCCGGATAATGGGCCAGTGTCCGTCGGAGCCGATCAGTACGTCCGCTCCCTCCGGCAGCATCGCCATGTGCATCACGCCGGGCTCCAGCGGCGGTGTATGATGACGCGAGAGAAAGGCGATCATGTCCGGGTGCGGTGTGACATCAACGCCAAAGGCCCTCGCCACCCCACGGTGGGTCACATCGTCATGAGTAGGCCCGACCCCGCCCGAGGAGACAACCCAGGTGTGACGGGACGCAAGCTCAGCCACGGTGGACGCGATCTGATCGACGTCGTCGCCAATGATCCGGACTTCGTGGGCCGGATATCCCGCGGCCGCAAACTGCTGAATCATGAACGGGAGGTTTTCGTCCGGTATCTGACCGGTGAGGATTTCATCACCGATGATGATAAGTGCAATCACGATGATTCCCGTTATACTCAACGGCTGATACCCGGTCAACCCGCAAAAAAAAGCACAAATTTAGCACCACACCCGGCGGGTTGTGGTAGTATTTTCTGACCATGGAACTCAACATGCGCGAAGACGTGCGGTACGCGGAACGACTGCTTCAGGACGGGGAGTTAGCCAAAGCGATCGAAGTGTTGAATGGGGTACTGTTCGAGCAGCCGGACAACGCCCACGCGCTTCGCTGCATTGGAATCGCCTTCACCGAGAACGGCGAGAACGAGAAGGCGCTTCGTGCCCTCGAGTACTCGATCCGCCTCGATCCCGAAGCGGCCGAGGCTCACGAAGCCGTGGGCTGTGCCTATCTTCGTCTGGAACAGCCAAACCGCGCGCTCACCGCCCTCAACCGCGCCCACAGTCTTGACCCGGAGAATGGGTCAATTCTTCGTAACCTGAGCGTACTCTACACGCAGCTCGGAGACCAGGACGAAAGCTACCGGCTTCTGTGCGAGTCCTTTCGCCGGAATCGGCACGACTACCTGACCCTGTACGCCCTTGCACACGCGAAGCTGACTCGAAAGCAACTCTCCGAGGCGCGGGAGCTTTTGAAAGAGCTTCTCCAGTATGAAATCCCCGAGCATATCCGTGAGCTTGCCGAGCGACAGCTGGACGAGCTCGAGCGGCCGTCCAATCGATCCGCCTGACGGAACGATTGGTATCCGTCGCGTGAGCATTGCTGCGGCCGACTGCTACGTTTCTTCCGTTTCGCCGCTCAGGGGCAACCGGACAGTGAATCGCGCGCCCCGACCCGGTTCAGAAGACACGCTGAGATCTCCTCGGTGCCGGTTGACCACGATGTCATAGGAGATGCTCAAGCCAAGCCCCGTCCCCTCGCCCACCGGCTTCGTGGTGAAAAAGGGCTCAAACACCCGGCGAAGATTCTGGGACGCAATCCCTGGTCCATTGTCCTCGACTTCCAGGACCACACCGTCCGGCTGTGCCAGCGTCCGCACGGTAATGGTTCCCGGCGCGTCGGTGTGGCGCGAGCGGATGGCGTGAACCGCATTGAGCAGGAGATTGAGTATCACCTGATTGATCTCATCGGCCCGGCACGAGACCGGGGGCAGGGGTGACAGATCCCGGTGTAGTGTGATTCCCTGCTTCAGTTCGTTTCGCGCGATGACGAGGGTGCTCTCGAGCGCTTCGTTCAGATCCACCATGGTCTGGCTCTGCCCGATCCCGCTGCGTGAGAAGGTTCTCAGACTGTGAACTACGGAGGTGATGTGATCGAGTCCGTGTCGGGACTCACGAAAGAGGTCTTCAAGATCGGCGGCGATTTCGTCCAGGTGGTGTTCCTCGCGAATCTGCCGGTGATCCCGGAGGGCGTCTTCCGGGATCAGGCCCTCCACCGCCGAGAGTCCCCGGTTCAGCGCCGTGACGTACGAACGCAGCGTGTCGAGATTGCTGATGATGAAACTGAGCGGATTGTTGATTTCGTGTGCAAGTCCCGCGGCTAACTGTCCAACTGATGCAAGTTTTTCCTGCTGCACCAGGCGCGACTGCGTTGCTTTCAGCAGCCGGTTGGTCTCTGCGAGTTCGAGATTGGTGTGCAGCTGGTTTCGTTGTGCCTCGACACGGTCGGAAATATCTTTCATGACGCCCCAGTAGGAGCTGTCCACGTCGCCGACCTCAGCGCGAGGAGACGCAACCGCGGTTTCCAGGACAAACACCAGCGTACCGTCGCGTTGCCGCAGCACGACTTCCAGGTCACGGACTGCCCCGTGCTCCCGCATCAGCGAGTGCAGATAGCCGCGATCTTCGGGGCTTGCGTACAGGTCGGCCATGGGTGTACCGATGAGGTCTTGCGCGGAAGCGTACCCGAGGAGCCGTACGCCGGCGGGGTTCACGTCGACAATCCGGTCGTCGGCGTCGCATCGATAGACCATCTGCTGCGACAACAGAGCGTGGAAGAGATCCGGCGGGAAGTCTGCGCCTGGCCGAACGTCCATCATTTCTCTAATACAAAAAATCGCGAGAACCCGAGCACATCAAAGACGGCCTGTACGTTTGGCCCAAGGTCAAGCAGGCGAAGCGCTACACCACGGCTTTGCGCCTCCATGAGCAGTTGCACAAAGGCTCCGATGCCCGATGATGAAATGTAGCGCAATCCCGCGAGGTCAAACCAGAGTTCGCGCACCCCACCGCACTCGTCGAGCCACGCATGAACCACGCGCGAAAACGAGGCTGCGTTGGTGGTGTCCAGATGCCCCGAGACCGAGAGCCCCCGCGCCTCCGGTGGGCATTCCTGCACCTGAAGGGCGAGGCCGTTGTGTTCGTTGTTGAATTGTTGGAAGAGTTGCTGCGACGCGTGCATATCCGCCATTCACTTTTTTGGTATTCGTCGCTTCGAGTATAATCCATAACGGAATCCGGTCCAAGGCCCGCTCCGTGGCGAAAACCAGAAGAAACCGCAGCCAAACCCTGGCAGAACGCCCGGCGGCGTCTTATGATAGTAGCACGCGATGAGTTCACCACAGATCGTCTTTGTAGACGACGATGTCAACATTCTGAACGCGGTGCAGCGCCTGTTCAAACACCAGCCCTACCACTGTGTGGTGTTCGACCGGGGAGCCAAGGCGATTGCCTATCTCAAAGATCATCCCGTGCAGGTGGTTGTTACCGATCTGCGGATGCCGGAAATGGACGGGTTGGAGCTGTTGCGTCTGGTGGAGCAGTCCCATCCGGACATCATTCGGGTGGTGCTCTCGGCGTACTCGGATCGTGAGTCGCTTCTGGATTCCATCAACAACGGACGCGTCTATCGCTATATCCTCAAGCCGTGGGATGCGATCGAGCTGATCTCGGTGATCCGGCAATCGGTTGACGTCTACGCACTTCGGCGCGAACACCTGGAACTCACGTCCGCGCTCGCGCGGCGCAATGAAACACTCGAACGTCGGGTCGAAGAGCGGACCGAGCGGTTGATGGCTATCGAGAAAGAGGCTGAGCTTGGCAAGTACACCTCGCAGATCGTGCACAGTCTCAAGGTGCCGCTGCAGTCGATTGGCGGCGCGGTGCTGATGGCAAACCTGCTCCTCAACGAAGACGATGCGGTGCATACCGAGCTCAAGCGCTACCTCGACAGCCTGCTCGCAAGCGCGGGAGAGCTTCAGAAGGTGATCGCCGGCATTATCGCCCACACCGCGGACGAGCAGTTCATGCGGAAAGACCGCGTGGATGTAAACCAGATCGTTCGACGCGAACTTGAGTTTTTTGACCTGGACGAAGAGTTCAAGCTCCACGTGCAGAAGGTGGTTGAACTCGACGATCAGCTTCCGGCGGTGTTGGGAAACCCGCTGCAGATCAAGCAGATTGTGGACAACCTCATCGCAAACGCCATCGATGCAATGGCGGACACCAGCACCAAGAAGCTGACGGTCACAACGTCGTGCGCCACGGACACCATCTGTCTGTCGATCGCGGACACCGGGTGCGGGATACCCAAGAAGGACCACGAGAAGATCTTCTCTCCCTATTTCACCACCAAGCCGCTGGGAAAGGGAACCGGGATCGGTCTCGCCAGCGTCCACAAGATGGTTCACGCCTACGGTGGCGGTATCGATGTGGACTCGGCGGTTGGACGCGGAACCACCGTAACTGTGCGACTTCCGGTCTCGCCGGTCGTTCCCGACGACGAACCGTAGTTCAGTCCTTCAGAGGAAGCATCGCGTTGAGCTCTTCGATCTGCCGCGTTTCGTATGCATTGATGCGGGCGATGTTATGCTCCATGACGGCGCGCATGCGCGGGTCGGAGAAACGGTGCAGGCTCACGTTTTGTACAGCGCGAAACCCGCGTCTGATTTTGTGAGGGGACCCCGCTCCCGGGTCGAAGGTGCGTACGTCGTTGATGATTGCCCATTCGATCGGCTCGTAGTAACACGCGCAGAAATGCAGGTTATCAACGTAGCGCTCTGTACCCCAGTAGCGACCCACCAGGTGATCGTTTTTGTATACCAGGAACGACATCGCCATGGGATCTGAAGACCCCGACTCAAAGCCGCAGACAAAGAGAATCCGGTCCCGGCAGACCTCGGCGAGGCCTTCGAAGAAGGGACGGTCCAGATACTTGGCCGCCCATGGGCCAAACTGATCGTTGGTCTTCTCGTAGAAGTCGTACATCAGCGAAAACCAGTGGTGCGGAGCGTCTTCGCCGCGAACGCAGCGCAGCGTAATGCCCGCTTGGGTGACCGACTCTCGCTCCCGGCGAATGTTGCGTCGCTGGTTCTTGGTGAACCCGGCAAGATAATCGTCGAACGACCGAAATCCGGGGTTGGTCCAGAGATAGCTCTGGTGGTGCCACGCCGTGTACCCCGCCTGCTCGATGCCGGCTGCCCACCGCGAGTCGGGGAAGAGAAAGCTTGTTCCGTTGAGGCGGTTGCTGCGGCAGAACTGTTCGATCAGATCGAGCACGGTGACCGTCAGCTCCGACTCGTGATACCCGGGCGCGATCAGGAAGCGGTACCCCACCGACGGAGTTGCGGGACTCATGCCGACGAGTTTGGGATAATAGTCGAGCCCGAGTTGCTCGGCCACATCCGCCCACGCGAAGTCGAAGACAAACTCACCCATGCTGTGAGTCTTCACATAGAGGGGAGCGGCGGCTACCAGGTGATGAGCGTAGCGAACCGTGAGGTGGACCGGAATCCATCCGTTGTCCGCCGAGATACTGCCGGAAACCTCAAGCTGGTTCAGCCAGTCCCACTCGAGAAAGGGCGTCTGCAGCTCCAGCGCCAGCGCGTTCCACTCGTCGCGGTCGACTTCCGCAATGCTCCGGTGCCAGCTGACGGTGAGTTCGGTTGTGCTCTCGGGTGCGTGTTCCGACATGGCCATAATGTACTCATCCGGGCGTTGGATTGCGAACACGTCGCGCAGAATTGGGTATATTTGCGGCAGGGGGATTTGCATGTTTCACGATGATCTTCACGCCTACGCCGAACTCGCCGTCTCATCCTTGTCGCTTCAACCGGGACAGAATCTGCTGATCCGGGCGGAGCCGGTCCACTGGCCGCTTGTCAACCATATGGTCGCGATTGCGTACGAACAGGGCGCGCGCTACGTGGCGGTGGAGGCGGAACACGCTGCGATGTTCAAGGCGCGGGTAGAAACCTCGCGGCCGGAATACCTGACGCACCAGCCGGCCTACCTGCGTGCGCTCTATGCGGAAATGATCGAGGAAAACTGGGCCGTGGTCTCGGTCAAGAACCCCGACGATCCAGACTTTCTGGCCGGCATCGACGCGGCACGCTCGATGGCGGTGAGAAAGCCCTTGCTTGAGCTGCAGTATGCGTGGCGTGCCCGTCTGCGCGCCGACGCCTTTCCGTGGCTGGTTCTGGCGGCTCCCACGCCGGGATGGGGCGCCAAGGTGCTGAAGATGGACGCCGGACCCGAAGCTCTCGAGGAGTTGTGGCGGCGGATGAAACCAATTCTTCGCCTCGATCAGAGCGATCCGCATCAGGCGTGGCGGGATAATGGAGCCCGTCTGCAGGACCGCGCCCGGTTGCTCGACTCGATGCGCATCCGTGAACTTCACTTCACGGCGCCGGGTACCGATCTCACGGTCCGGCTCGATGAACGCGCCCACTGGAAGGGTGGTCACGCCCACACCCCCGACGGTCGCGTGTTCTTTCCCAATCTGCCCACCGAGGAAGTGTTTACGACGCCAAATCGGCACACCACCACCGGAACGGTTCGCGTTACCCGGCCGGTTATCGTCACCAATCAGGTGGTGGAAGGCGCGAGCTTTCGCTTTGAAGAGGGGAAGGTCGTCGCCTTTGACGCGGACAGCGGTAAGGCGTCGCTGGCTTCGTTTCTGGATTCCGACGAGGGCTCGCGCTTTCTGGGGGAAATCGCGTTGGTAGACGTTGCGTCGCCGGTGTTTCTGAGCAACACGGTGTTCTACAACATCCTGTTTGATGAGAACGCCGCCTGCCACTTTGCGCTCGGATCGGCCTATCCCGGTTGTATTAGCGGGTACGACGGGTTGACGGCCGATCAGCGCGCCGAGATCGGCATCAACGAGAGCGCCGAGCACACCGATTTCATGATCGGAAGCGAGGAACTTACCGTAACCGCACGCTGTCATGGCAGCGACACCGCGGTGGTGATTATCGAGAACGGCGAGTTTCGCCTTGACGAGGAACCGGGGGAAAAACTACACTCTACCCGGTAACGCCCCGTCCGATACGCGACCGCACCGATCCGGAGAGTGACTCATGCTTCAGAACGTTCTGCCCGACGAGATTCGACAGCACATCGAGAACCACAACTGGCAGCACCTTGTACGGATCCGTGCCGGGTGGCCCGATTACGACATCGTTGCCCCGGAAGTTGCCGATTTCATGCCGGAGCTCACCAAGACCGATCGCGTGCTCTTCTTCCGAGCGCTGCCCCGTGACCTCGCTGTTGAGGTGTTCGCCTATCTTGACGGCGATATGACCGAGACCCTCCTGCACGAACTGACCGATGCGGAAACCCGCCACATCCTCGCCGAGCTTGACCCGGACGACCGCACCGAACTGCTCGGTGAGCTTCCCGGACAGGTCACGCAGCGACTGCTCAACATGCTCTCGCCCGAAGACCTCCGAGAGGCGCGTAAGCTGCTGGGGTACCCGGAGGAGAGTGTCGGGCGCATCATGACGCCCGACTACGTGGCGATCAAGCCCGACTGGACGATTGCGCGGTCAATCGAACACATTCGCGAGCGGGGACACGAGAGTGAGACCCTCGCGATTGTCTACATCACCGATTACTCGGGGCGCCTGGTTGACGCCCTGTCCCTGCAGCGACTGATCCTCGCCGAGCCGGACAAACTCGTGCAGGACATCATGGACTACTCCTTCATCAGCGTCTCGGCGTACGAGGATCAGGAAGAGGCCGTGCGCGCGATGCGCAAGTACGATCGCCTCGTGCTGCCGGTTGTTGACTCCGTGGGCGTGCTTTTGGGGATCATCACCAGTGACGATGTGCTCGACGTCGCGGAAGAGGAGGCGACCGAGGACTTCCACCGCCAAGCCGCCGTTGCCCCGCTCAAGCGCAGCTACTGGGAGGTCACCATCTGGACCCTTTTCCGCAGCCGCATCGGCTGGCTGGCGGGCCTGATTGTGGTCAACCTGCTCTCTTCGGGGGTGATCGCAGCCTTCGAGGAGGTGCTCGCGGCGTACGTTGCGCTGGCATTCTTCATTCCCCTCATCATTGACACCGGGGGGAACGCAGGGTCGCAGTCTGCCATGCTCATGATCCGCTCGATCAGTACCGGTGACATTCGCCTCAATCAGTGGGGGAGGGTGGTCTTCAAGGAGCTGGTGATTGGATTGATCATTGGCGTGGTTCTGGGGGTGATGGGCATGGCGCTGGGAACCTGGCGCGGAGGCGTGCAGGTGGGACTGATCGTTCTCCTGACGCTCACCTGCATCATTGTTGTCACCAACTTCATTGGAATGATCCTCCCCTTCGTACTGACGCGGCTCAAGATGGATCCGGCCATCGCCAGTGGGCCGTTGATCACCTCCGTTGCGGACGCCGTGGGACTCATCATTTATTTTTCCTTCGCCGTGCTGATTCTCCAGACGGGGTAGCCGATATGGGGGGACGGACAATGGAACCAACCATGGATCAGGCAATGCAGGATACGCTTCAGTCGGTGCTGGATCGCGTGAAGGACCCGGAGAGTGGGCTTTCGATCTCGCGACTTGGTGTGGTGGAGCGATTCCGGTACAACGCGGAGCGCAACGAGCTCGTGGTCTTCACCGAGTTTGGGTCACACATGCCGGCGTGCATTACCTGTGTCGGCATTGCAACAATTGTGGTGGACGGGATACAACGACGGCTTCGCGAGGAGCTCGAGCGGGAGTTTCCCGGCACGACCATCACCCTCGTCTGAGCACCCGGCGCAGTGCGAAGCCGGTTGAGCCGTGCCCCGTTCTGGGGAGCAGTGTGCCTGATCGCGGTATGTGCAGTGGCTCCCGCCGGCGCATCGGGAGTCGAGCCCCAGCGGGTGCAGACGGTGTTCCGCGAGCTGACGCTTCCGCTGCGAATTGGCGAGTTCTTTCCCACTCACCTCTTCAATAGTTCCGCCCTGGGTGAACGGGACGCGGGCTTTGGTCCGATTCCCGGTTCGCTGCAGCGAGCGCTGTTCCCGTCCGACCACCGGGTGTGGCGATACGCCGTTGGCCGCATCGAATTGGCTGGTGCGACGCTGCTCATTACCTACCGGGACTTCTCCACCCGCGCTGCGGACGAGGCGGTCTTCACCCTCGAGGTGCTCTCGCCGTGGATGGAGGAGGGCGAGAAGCTCACCATAGCCCGGCGCATGGCGCGAGTGGACGAGCGCGACGGTAAGACCCCGATGTTTCGCACGCACTGGTCGCAGGCGTTGCTGTACGAGACCGAAGCGGGCATCCGCATCACCATCTGGATCTCCCAGATGGATATCGAAATCGGCAGCGACGACCCCGACCGCATGGTTCGCGTTCGTCGCGACTACCTCATCCGGCACGACGGTACGATCGTGACGTCGTACCCTGACTGGTAGTTGGTACTTGTCGAAGGATCAAAAAGGCGCTACATTTTCGTATAGGTGACGTTTCAAGTATACACAACGGATGGTTTTTTTGACGAGTTTTTCTCCCATGGATCGCGCCCCCGCGATCACGCTCGTCTCCTGGTAGACACAATCAACACGCTTCCACTCGGAGAGCTGCAGCGAAAGCAGCACGCCGCGGAGAAGGTGCTGCTGCAGATGGGCATTACCTTCAATGTCTACGGTGACTCCGGTGGTACCGAACGGATCTTTCCCTTCGACGTGCTTCCGCGCATTGTCCCCCAATCCGAGTGGCGCACCGTTGAACGTGGTCTGGGTCAGCGTGTTACCGCTCTGAATCTGTTCATCGACGATATCTATCACGATCAGCGTATCGTCAAGGACGGGATTATTCCTGCCGACCTGATCAGGAGCGCCGCCGGCTTTCGGCCGCAGTGCGTTGGCCTTGATCCCCCCAAAGGAGTCTGGTGTCACGTCACCGGATCAGATCTGGTCCGCGACGACAACGGAACCTTTTACGTCCTGGAGGATAACCTTCGCACCCCCTCGGGCGCCAGCTACATGCTCGGCAACCGGGTGGTGATCAAGCGGACCTTTCCCCGGCTCTTTTCCGCGGCCCGAGTGCTTCCGGTGGCGGACTACGCCAACCGGTTGCGGTCGGCCCTCGAGTATCTGGCGCCCGAAGGTCTCCCTGCGCCCAAGATCGTGGTGCTCACCCCGGGTATGTACAACTCCGCCTACTATGAGCACTCGTTTCTGGCGCAGCAGATGGGAGTAGACCTGGTCGAGGGGCGCGATCTGGTTATCGATAACGGCTACGTCTGCATGCGAACCACCCACGGTCTTGAGAAAGTAGACGTCATCTACCGGCGAATCGACGACGACTTCATCGATCCCACGGCGTTTCGCTCTGATTCGATGCTCGGAGTACCAGGCCTTCTTGACGCGTACCAGAACGGGAGGGTGGCGCTTGCCAATGCCCCGGGTACCGGCGTTGCCGACGACAAGGTCATCTACGCGTACGTACCGGACATGATCCGCTACTACCTCGATGAAGACGCGGTGCTGCCCAACGTCCCTACCTTCCTCTGCTGGCGCGATACCGACCGTCAGCATGTGCTGCAAAATATCGAGTCGATGGTGGTGAAGGCCGCGAACGAATCCGGTGGCTACGGGATGCTCGTGGGGCCGGCCTCAACCCGGGCGGAGTGCGACGAGTTCCGACGGCGCGTGTCGGACAACCCGCGAAACTACATCGCGCAGCCAACCCTTGCGCTGTCGCGTGTTCCCGTTCTCTGTGGAGATCACTTCGAAGGCCGGCACGTTGACCTGCGGCCCTACATTCTGATGACGGATCAGCCGTACGTTACTCCGGGGGGGCTCACGCGCGTTGCGTTGAAGAAGGGCTCCCTGGTGGTGAACTCTTCTCAGGGGGGTGGCAGCAAGGATACCTGGATTGTGCCGGAGGCGGCGAACCATGCTTAGTCGCGTTGCCGAATCGATCTACTGGATGATGCGCTACATCGAACGCGCAGAAAACATGGCTCGCCTGATCGACGTCAACCTCACCCTGACCCTGGATCTTCCCGAGGAGACCGAGTCGCAGTGGCGCGCCGTGGTGACGACTACCGGAGATATCATCGCGTTTGATGCCGTCTATCCCAAGGTGACCTCAGATGCGGTGATTGAGTTTCTGGTCTTTGATGAAGAGAACCCCAACTCGGTCTACCGCTGTCTCCGCGCCGCGCGCGAGAACGCCCGGTCAGTGCGGGAGGTCATCTCGTCGGAGGTGTGGGAGCAGATCAATCAGTTTTATCTCATGATCACCAACACGCGGTATCGCTCCGCTCTCGATGCCCCTTCGGAGTTTTTTCAGCAGGTTCGGCTTTCCAGCCACCTGATCGAAGGCGTCATCAATGCAACGATGTCTCACGGCGAGTCGTGGCACTTTGCCCGTCTGGGCCGACTGCTCGAGCGCGGTGAGCAGACTGCCCGGCTTCTCGACACCAAGTACTTCCTGCTGCTGCCGTCGCCTGAGTACGTGGGATCAACGGTGGACGACATCCAGTGGTCGGCGGTGCTTCGCTCCGCAAGCGCATTCGAAATGTATCGCAAGCGGCACGGACGGGTGGAGCCGCATCGTGTTGTGGAGTTTCTGCTGCTCAACCGGCTCTTTCCGCGTTCGACCCACTACTGCGTGATCCAGGCTGACGAATCACTGCATCAGATTTCCGGCGCACCAGTGGGAAGCTTTCACAACGCCGGGGAGCGAGAGCTCGGACGGCTGCGCGGGGAGTTCGCTTTTTCCGAAGCATCTGATATTATCAAGGGCGGATTGCACGAGTACCTCGACCTACTGCAAACCAAATTCAGCCGTGTCGGGATGGGCATTCAAGAGACCTTCTTCGGCCTGCGCCCCGCGGCGACTGACGACACAACCACACCGGCTGCCGACGAGTAACGCCTGCCGGCGTAAACGGAGTTCACGCATGAGTTTCTGTCTGGGCATCAAGGTGGTCGACGGTCTGGTTGCCATCGCCGATACCCGCATTACCACCGGCTCGGAGCGTATCACCGCGCGCAAGCTCAACATTTTTCACGAAGGTGACGGGCAGTTCTTCATCATGACCTCCGGATTGCGTTCGGTGCGGGATAAGATGCTCACCTACTTCTCCGATATGCAGGAAAACCAGAAGGATCCGGCCGTTCGTCTCTTCAAGGTGGTCAACCGGATCGCCGAGCTGATCCGCCGCGTCGCGGCCGAGGACAAACCCTATCTGGAAGAGAGCGGGCTCAGCTTTAACAGCCACGTCATCGTCGGAGGGCGCCTTGCTGCCGATCCTACCCACAAGCTCTTTTTGATCTACCCACAGGGTAACTGGATCGAAGTGGGGGAAGGCTCTCCGTACCAGATCATCGGTACCGCTCACTACGGAAAGCCGGTGATCGACCGCGTTCTCACGTTTCACGACAGCCTGCAGACGGCGCTCAAGGTAGGGGTGCTTTCGTTCGATTCCACCCGCATCAGCGCTGCCGACGTTGGGTTTCCCATCGACGTGGCGCTCTGCCGGCGTGACAGTTTCTCGATCGTTCAGCACCGCTACGATGCGGAGGACCTCGCCGAGATCACCTCGTGGTGGCAGGATAATCTGCGCGAGTCGGTACGGACGCTGCCGGACAAGTGGATGGATGCCGCCTTTTCGCGGATTGGCGGCGCAGCAGACGCGCCGGTATCGTGAGCGACAATGACAGGACGCTGACTGCACCGCATGCGATATACCATCCGGCACGTTACCACCTACACGTTTGACCGCCCCGTTTTCCTGGAGCCGCACACCGTACGCCTGACGCCGCGCCGCGATGGTGCCTTTCACCCGACGAGCAACCAGCTCTCGGTCGAGCCGGCTCCGGCGGGCATGAGCGTTGGGCTCGATGCGTGGGGCAATACCGTCCACCGCGTCTGGTTCTCGGGGCTGACTGATACACTGCGTATTGTGAGCGACTGCGCGGGCGAGGCGCTTCGCACCAATCCCTTTGACTATCTGGTCGAAACGTCGGTGCACGTGCTGCCCCCGCGCTACACGTCCGGCGAACAGGCCGCCCTTGCCGCATGCCTCGCTTCCGATCCCTCATCTGCGGTCGAGGGGTTTGCGTCTCGCATTGTTGCATCGTTGGGGCCCGAGCCGTCTACCCCGGATTTCCTGTCTGCCGTGAACAACACGCTCGCGTCCGAGCACACGTCGATCATCCGACCCGAGGGGCCGCCCTTTGACCCCGAGACCACGCTGGAGACGCGTGAGGTTTCGTGCCGCGACCTGGCGGTACTGTTTATCGCAGTCTGTCGCTGTCGCGGCATTGCGTCGCGTTTTGTCAGTGGGTACCAGGCCGGTGATCCCGGCCAGAGCGATCGCGATCTGCACGCGTGGGTGGAGGCGTACCTTCCCGGCGCCGGCTGGCGGTCATACGATCCAACCCTTGGGCTGGTGGTAGCCGATCAACACGTCGCGGTTGCCGCCGCTGCGCACTGGGAAGACGCTGCTGCCGTCACCGGGAGTTTTCGGGGCACCGGCGCCTGCAGCGCGCTGGAAAACACGATTGAGTTGCGAGTGGAGTAGAAGGGCGTTTGATGGATCTGCGCTCGCCTGCCATCTGGTGGATCAAACGCGATCTGCGCCTTGCCGATAACGAGGCCGTTACCGCTGCGTCCCGGCACGATCAGGCGTTGGCGGTCTACGTGGTTGAACTCGACATCTGGGGTGCCCCCGATGCCTCAGCACTGCAGCTGAACGCGGTGCGACGAGCGCTCTCCGAGCTGCGAGTGGGTATTCGGGCGCGAGGCGGGGAGCTTATGGTGCTTCGCGGAACCCTTCCGGCTGCCTTCGACTCCCTGCGAACCCAATACCGTTTTACTGCCATCTACGCTGAAGAAGAGACCGGGCTCCACTGGGGATACCAACGCGATCAGAGAGTCCGCGCCTGGGCGCGACGGCAGGGGGTGAGCCTTACGGAGTTTCCCCACGCAGGGGTCATTCGTCGACTGCCGTCCCGCGTACAGCGCAAGGCGATTTGGGACGGTCGCATGAGTGCACCCTGTTTTTCAGCGCCTGAGCGGCTTTCTGCGGCTCCGGCGGTTATTCGCGCGGCGCGTGCGACGGAACTTCCCACCTTTCGCGAATGCGGGTTCGTGAAGCCCGAGTTCGCGCTCCAGCGGGTGGATGAGTCAAGCGCAACCCGCGTGCTGTCAAGCTTTCTGCACCGACGGGCGGCTGACTACCGTGACGGTATATCGTCCCCCGCTCGCGCCCGGCAGACCGGCAGCCGTCTCAGTGTGCACCTTGCGTGGGGCACCATTTCGCTTCGGACCGTTGTGCAGGCAACGCGGGCGCACCTCGCCGACATACGCGGTGACCGCAGCGAAGAGGCCAAGCGGATGCGCGCCTCGCTTCGCAGCTTTGAGCGCAGATTGCACTGGCACGACCACTTCTGCCAGCGCCTCGAAGACGAACCGGAGATGGAGTTTCGCGCGCTCAACGCAGCGTTTCGGCAGCTGCCCTATCAGGACGACCCGGCGCTCTTTGCCGCTTGGTACGAGGGCCGCACCGGGATGCCGATGGTGGATGCCTGTATGCGCAGCTTCCAGGCCACCGGATTTTTGAACTTTCGCATGCGGGCGATGCTGATTTCGTGTGCGTGTCACCTGCTCGATCTTTCGTGGCGCAGGGTGCTTTATCCGTACGCCCGCATCATGGCCGACTACCTTCCCGGCATCCATGTATCCCAGACGCAGATGCAGGCGGGTGTGGTGGGTATCAATACTATTCGAATCTACAACCCCGCCAAACAGCTCACCGATCACGATCCCGACTGTGCCTTTGTCCGCCGGTGGATACCCGAGCTTTGCGATTTCTCCGCAGCGCAGATCATCGCGCACGCAGTTGGCGAGTCGGACGATTCGCTTGGCGACTATCCCGCGCCGGTGGTGAAGTATTCGGCACGCAGCCGCGTCGCGCGGAGCGTGCTCTATCGCACCAAGGCAGGCACCGCCGCACGGGAAGAAGCGCAGCGAGTGTTGGATCTTCACGGGTCCCGATTGCGGTCGAAGAAGTAGCGTTCACGCGTAGCGACAGGGATTCAAACGATTGGCCGCGGTTACGCCGGTTTTGGTCAGTCGTCAATCGCGTGAAGCTGAAGGTGCTCCAGATCGCAGAACTCGAGGGCGGCGATATGGGTGGACGCCAGAACGATGGGCGGAGCCATGCCGGCCTGGCGCGCCTCCTCCCAGCGCATGGCGCAGAGGCACCAGCGGTCGCCGGGCTTCAGCCCGGGAAACTGAAACTCCGGATGGGGCGTGGAGAGGTCGTTTCCCTTCGATAGCGAGAACCGCAGAAATTCTTCGGTCATGACCGCACACACCACATGAACGCCCACATCGGAAGCGCCCGTGTCGCAGCAGCCGTTTCGATAGTACCCCGTCAGCGGATCTTCCGAGCAGGTTTGCAACTCTTCACCCAGTACGTTCTTCGCCATGGTGAGAGGAAAGATACCGCAGCAACGCTCATCGCGACAAGGTACGCGCCTGATTATCGGTCGAAGTAGCCGCCCGGTTCGCGGCGGTAGGGGTTGAAGAAGCGTGCCCGAGTTTTAGCGTTGGCGGCAGCGAAGGGAACCGCTATGGCGATCTCCCACGCATCGCCAAAGTCGGCGTCGCGGGCAGTGTCAAAGATCTGGATTTCGTCGGCCGCCCCCAGATACGAGAGCAGGATCGGTGGTACCGCGGCTCCGCGGGCAGCAAGAAAGGCGATCAGCTCTTCACGGGCGTCGACCGGGTTGGAGGCGAAGGCTCGGAGAGTTGTGGTTGCTTCGTATCCCATGCCGGCCTTCGCTCGCACCAGGCTGCGCAACGCGGGGGTGCTGTAGTGCTGGTGCAAGAATGCGATGATCGCGTCGCGGCATTCGCCGGCCATGCCGGCGGGAAGCGTGACGTTCCCGAAGAAGAAGGCCGCGTGGGTCAACTCCTGCGCCAGCACGCCGAGGCCACTCCAGACGGCGAAGAGGCCGGCGATCGCCCGGCGCGCCTCGCGGTTTACCACCGACCGTCCGAGCTCGACCGCACGCGAGAGATAGTCGCGTTGGAACTCAGGCGCAACGTCAAAAAGGGTAGCAGTGCGGAGCGCCTCGATTCCAAAGTCACGCATGATCTGCGCGGTATCCGCAAAGCGATACATGGACACCAGCTGGCGATGCTCCGGGTCCCACGCCACCAGTTGCCGGTACGTGCCGGGGGTGGTGTCGAGCGCGTCGATATCACGGGGGAGGTTGCGGCCCGCACCCACGCGGCGAAACTCGCGTTCCCGAATCACACCAATCTGCTTCATGCACGCGGGTTTATCCCACCCGTGAATGATGTGAATCGACAGCTGCATGAACCGAGTGACCACGGTATCGGGTGTGAGTTCCGCCTCGATCGCGGCAGGGTCTTCGTCTGCGGCCAGGTCAATCCAGTTCATGCGCTCCTCCGTGTGGTCTCTGCCCGGTCAGCCAGGTGAAAAAATCGCTGGTCTCGCCACGGCCCAGGGCGTGGACGTAGCGGCGAATGTGCCCAGCCCACTCGTCGTCGCTGCGGCTCCGGTCGAGCCGGCGGGCGTCGATCGGTTTCCCAACGGTGAGCCGGAAGTGCCGCCCGCGCTGCCGGGCGAGCTCATCCACGAGAAGCAGCATCTCCAGGTTCAACCGGATGCGCAGCCGTGCGCGCATCCACGCAATGGCGTAGAACCTCCGCGAGTTGCGCCCGGCAATATGGACCGGGACAATGGTTCGACCGTGTGCACGCGATTTCTTTACAAAGGTCCTGGTCCACGGATAGTCGACGATGGGGCGCCGGCCGGCTCCTCGGTTTTGGTGCAATCTTCCGCCGGAGAACCCGCCGGGGTCGGGGTAGCCGTCGGCACCCGCCGGGCGGCCGGTGCGCCCGGCGGGAAATATCAGCAGCGGTTTTGAATCGGCAAATACCGCGTCGAGGCGGCGGAAGTGGTCGTGGTTGCTGCCGTGCTTGTTCACCGGGACAAACAGCGGTGCAAGCGGTGCAAGCACCTGCACCAGGTCGTTGGCCGGCACCTGGGCGGCCCCATAGGAGCGCATCAGCAGGTGCAGCAGAATGATCGCGTCCGCACCCCCGTGCGGATGGTTGGCCACGATCGTAAGGCGATCGCCGGATGCCGGCAGGGGCGCACCGGTAACGCGCCAGGTAAGGCCCAGTTCGCGCACGGCGAGTTCGAGCGCCGCCATGGGGCTCAGGGTATGTGCGTCCTGCAGAAATGCACTCAGCTCCCGACTGTGAGCGATGCGTTCCAGCAGCAGAAACAGCGCCGTTGGAATCCTGCGGGCGAGCGCCGCGTTCTTCCGTCGGAAGAGCATGCGAACCGAGATGGGCCGCGGACGCGAGTCGAGTGCAGTCTGCCTCGCCTGTGTTGTTTCGTTCATCACCGGTACCGTTCGCAATTATCCCGGTCAAAGGCAGGCGTGTGAAGGGAATTTGCAAAAAAATAGTTGTAAATGAAAGGAAAATCTTGATTCTTTGTTACGACGCGGTATGTTGATACCATGAAACGTGTTGTCCTGTTTGTGATACTGGTGATGACGGGCCTGGTTGGTGCGTTTGCGGCACCCCAGGCAGAGCTCTGGGACGTCTGGCTGCCCCACGATCCAACGTCTGCGGTCACGGTGGATCATCGCACCTGGGATACCCTCCTGGAGCGCTACCGTGTGGTTGATCCGGCGTCCGGCGTGGCGCTCTTTGCCTATGCTCGGGTGACGTCTGCTGATCGGGAGCTGCTGCAGCGCTACCTTCGTTCATTGGAGGGTACGCAGGTCTCCGCGCTCAACCGGGACGAGCAGTACGCCTATTGGGTCAACTTCTACAACGCATTGACGGTGGAGGTGATCCTTGACCATTGGCCGGTCGCGTCGATCAGGGATATCAACCTGGGCGGCGGCAGGGCTTTCAGCCGCGGCCCCTGGGACGCACCCCTGGTGGAAGTCGAGGGCCGCCCGGTAAGCCTGAACGACATGGAGCATCGCATCCTGCGTCCGATCTGGAACGACCCGCGAATTCATTACGCGGTCAACTGCGCGAGCATCGGGTGCCCCAATCTTCAACCCGTCGCCTTCACCGCGACCACCCTGGAGCGGATGCTGGACCAGGCTGCCCGCGAATACGTGAACCATCCCCGAGGGGTGGAGGTAAGCGGGAACACCGTGCACCTTTCGAGTATCTACGACTGGTTCTCTTCGGACTTCGGGTCTTCCCGGCAGGAGCTTCTGCAGCATATCGTCGAGTACGCCCAACCCGAGCTTCGGCGTGCGCTTGAGCCCTTCGTCGCAGGAAGCGGTCGCCTGCGGTACCGCTACGACTGGAGCATTAACACGGCCCCGTAATGCCATGGTCCCGGCGGTTGGCGGCGCCCGTGCGGCGACCACCAATTGCATAATCATTCGAGCTGCGGTATGTTTTGTCTCAATTATCCTCGATTTCGATGTAAAACTGTGTGGAGGCAGCATGGATTCAACCGACAGCCGTCTGTCCGCCGAGGGCTTGTCTGAGCTCGCCCAGCAGGTCGAGGCAAGCCTTGCGGAATCAACCGAACAGATTCGAAACATCAATGATGACATTCACGTTCTCTCGATCAACGCCAAGATCGAGGCGGCCCGCGCCGGGAACCATGGCACCGGGTTTGGTGTGGTGGCGGATCACATTCGAACGCTTGTTGCGCGAACTAACGCCGTGACCGAGCAGATGGAGTCACACGTGCGCCGCCTCATGGGCGATCTCGCCGCCATGAGCGCTCAGCTTGGCGTGGAGGTTCGCGGCCAGCGATTTCAGCAGGTTGCGTTTAATACCATCGATATCATCGATCGAAATCTCTACGAGCGCTCCTGCGACGTGAGATGGTGGGCCACCGATGCAAGCCTTGTTGACGCGCTGGTACACCGCACCACCGATACGGCTGAGTCTGCGAGTAGACGGCTGGGAGTGATCCTCGATTCGTACACCGTCTATTTTGATCTCGTACTCGCTGACAGCTCGGGTGTGGTAGTTGCCAACGGGCGACCCGGGCGGTATCGTTCGCTCGGCTCTGACGTTTCGCAGCAGCCGTGGTTTCGCCGGGCGCTTGCCACGAAAAGCGGAGATGAGTTTGCCGAGCAGTCGGTTCACCGCTCCGAGCTGGCAGGAAACGAAGAGGTGCTCGCCTATGCCGCAACCGTGCGCGAAGACGGGCAGGTCAATGGAACCGTTCTGGGCGTCCTGGGTATTCTCTTTCGTTGGCGTGACCTGGCCGACGGCGCGGCAAGCCGTGCCGTGCAGTCGATCCTGGACACAGAG
>REDM01000112.1 GCA_007693485.1 Spirochaetaceae bacterium | reverse complement strand
CCTGCCCGAAAGCGAGGCGGCGCGCGCGACCATCTTTGACCGGGACGACGGGCGCTGCTTTGGGTACCTGCTTGCGCCGGCGCCGCGGCTGGTGATTGTGGGGGCGTCGCACCTCGGGCAGGAACTCGCGGCGGCAGCCATGCGGGTGGGGTTTCAGGTGTGTATGGTGGACACGCGGCCTCGGTTCCTCACCGAGGAGCGCTTTCCTACGGTGGCGGAGCGCCTGGTGACAACTCCACGCAAGGCCTTCGACGCCCTGGGCGTCGGCGCGGAGACCGCCGTCTGCGCCATCAGCCACGACGACAAGCTCGATGACGCGGCCATCACCCTGGCGCTCGAGCGCGGGTGCTACTACGTGGGGGCGCTGGGCAGCAGGCTCACCCACGCCGAGCGGTGCGAACGGTTATCGGAACAGGGGGTTGCGCCCCAGCGGCTGGAGGAGGTTCGCTCGCCCATTGGGATTTCGATCGGTGCGACCACGCCGGCCGAGATCGCGCTGTCGATTGCGGCAGAGGTGAGCGGAGCGTATCGGCTGCTGGTGCCGAAGCGGCGCTAACTGGTAAGGATGGCGAGCAACTCTTCGTCGGTCTTCGCCTTCAGAATCTGCTTGCGAATTGAAGCTTCCTTCAGCAGTCTGCTGATGTCGGCCAGAAACTGCACGTGGGGTCCGGTTCCGTGCATGGGCGAGAGCGTCATGATGAAGATCTGCGCCGGCTTGCGGTCGAGGTTCTCAAAGTCAATCTTACGCTTACTTACACCCACCGCAGCAACCAGCTCGTCTACCGCGTCGGTCTTGGCGTGAGGAATGGCGATGCCGTTCTCCATGCCGGTGGACATCACCGCCTCGTGGTCGAGCACCGCCTTGAGCGCGGCTGCGGGGTCTTTGACCTTACCGGAATTACAGACCAGATCGAGCATCGACTTGATGATTTCGTTTTTGTCTCGTCCGGCGAGCTCGGTGGTCACCAGATCGATCGTGAGCGTCTCTTTGAGCATGACCCAGAATAGGCGCGAGGCCCGCGGGTGTCAAGTTAGGCCACGGTAAACCAGACGTATCCCATCAGCGAAACGAAGAAGAGCGTCATGAAGACCGTCACCTGGTTGAAGGTGAACTTGAAGGTGCGCACCGACGTCAGAAAGGTTCCGATCCGTTTCACAATGAAGAAATAGGCGCCCACCGCCACCGCCAGTGTCAGCGCAAAGGTGATCAGTTTCTGTGCGGACAGGGCCCCTCCCGCGGAGTACTGTGGTCCGTAGACCAGGGCCACCGTTGGTCCGCCAAAGAGCCCCCCGGCCAGACAGGCGAGACCAAACAGCAGCGAGACCACCGCCACAAAGGGGTCTCGTTTCAGCGGTTTGTCCACACTCGGCTTCCCAAAGAGGATCACCGAGTACTTCACAAAGCTGAGGGTGGTTCCCAGGTTGATCAGAAACATCGCAATCCCACCGAAGTCACCCTGCAGTCCCTGCTGAATGAAATACTTGGAGATGCTGCCGTTGAAGAAGGGCGCGCCGGTAATGCCCAGCACCCCGGCCAGCGTGCCGATGCCGATGGCGGGCATCCGCCGCAATACCCCGCGGATTTCGGCGTAGGAGCGGCTGCCGTACTCCTCGATGATGATGCCGGCCGTGAGGAAGAGCAGCCCCTTGAACAGGGCGTGGTTGATGATGTGGTACATACCGCCCCAGAAGGCGACCTCTGAGCCCAGGAAAAGCCCCATCACAATCAGCCCCACCTGGCTCACGGTATGGTAGGCCAGGATCAGCTTGATGTCCTTCTGCGCGATGGCAAGCAGAAAACCCACCACCGAGGTCACAAACCCGAGCATCATGAAGAACGGGGCGGCGTCGATAACCGGCCCAAACACCTGCGTGAGGCGCACCAAGAGGTAGACGCCCGCCTTCACCTGCACACCGGAGAGCACTGCCGAGACAATGGCCGGGGCGCTCGGGGCGCCATGGGCGCGCGGCAGCCAGCTGAACAGCGGAAAGAGCGCCGCCTTCACCGCGATGGCGGTCATGATCATGGCGTAGGGCACAATTACCGCGCGCGGGTTCTCCAGCAGCGGAAGCCGCTCGGCGAGGGCCGCGAGATCGAGCACGCCGGTCAGGCGGTAGAGGTAGCCGATCCCCAGGAGCATGAAGGCCATGGCGATGAAGTTGATCATCAGGTAGAGCATGGCGTCGTAGACCGACTGCTTGTCCTGCTTGTACATGATGAGGATGGCGATGATGAGCATGCCGAGCTCGACCAGCACGTAGATGTTGAACAGATCGCCGCTGAGAAACATGCCGATGATCGCCGACTCCAGCATCACGAACAGAAACAGAAAGGTCTTGTCCATGTAGTCGGCTTTGGTGCTGAAGAGAAAGGTGCCGGCAAAGAAGATCGCGGTCAGCGCCACCAGCGGCGCGGAGTAAAGATCGGCTACCAGCCTGATGGCAATCCACTGCGGCCAGTTGGCCATGAGCTGCACCACTTCGGCGCCCCAGCGAACCTCCCGGAAAAGCATGATCGCGATGGTCACCACCACCACGTTCACAAAGAACAGCAGCCAGTGGTAGGCGCGCTTGGGCAGAAAGAACCCCACGGCCCCCGCGACCACCGGGGCCAGCACCACAAGGTGCAGCGACTCGCTCCAGACCATGTTACTTCTCCAACCGCCGGGTGAGGATGTGCCAGTCGGCGGTGGCGTAGCGGTAGGCAACGCGCATGTACATCGCGAGGCACATGGCGATGACGGACACGCCAATGACGATGGCAGTGATCATCAACGCCTGTGGAATGGGATCGGCCATCTGCTCCACCGGGGTCCCGACTATGGGCGGCTTGGCATTGGCGGGGAAGTTGGCCATCATGAAGAAGGTGATCGCACCGATGTCCATGATGCCCACCGACATGATGGTCTTGATGATGTTGCGCTGGCTCATCGCGCCGTAGAGCCCGATGAAAAAGAGCAGGACGGCGAGGTCCGAGATCTGCAGGTTGCTTATAAATGCCACGTCTTTCCCACCCCTTCAAAAAAGGCAAAGCGAAGGATCGCCACGCCGAGTCCCAGTCCCACCTGCACGCCAATCAGGATGTCCATGGTGGTCAGGTAGAGCGTACGAAGCTCGGGATTACGCGTCACAATCCCGGTAAAGAGCAGGACCATTGGTGCGACCAGAATCAATGACAGAAATACCCGCTGGATCGCGTGCAGCACCTCGCTGTCGGTGTCTTCAACCGGGTAGATGACGTAGCGCGCCACAAAGAGCGACGCCAGGACGCTGCCGCCTTGGAAACCGCCGCCAGGTGTGTAGTGCCCGTTGATGATCACGTAGAACCCAAAGAGGAGCATGAAGGGATAGAGCAGCGCCACAATCATCTGCAGGATGATCGACTCTTCACCGGGAACGATATCAGGCATGATCGTCCTCCGTCTCGGACTCTTCGTCGCCACCGTCCGCCGACGCGCGGGCGTGCGCCTGACGGCCGGCCTCGATATCCGCGGCGCGGGGGAGAAACTGCGTCATGCCGATGATGGCGGTCAGCAGAATCAGGGCCTCAAACATGGTGTCGTACATACGGTAGTTCAGCAGGATCGCCGCGACCGCGTTCTTGGAGTGGGTGTCCTCCTGAAAGTGGCGCACCATGTAGTCGTACATCATGGGATCCAGTTCCACCCGATTGCTGGCCGTGATGCCGGTGACCATCACAAAAACCAGCAGCACCAGCAGGGCCGAAGCGATGTATCTCACAGTACCCCCTCCGGTGAATACCGCACAAAGCGCATCTCCGACTCGGTGCCGTGCATCTGGAACATCATCTCCAGCTCCAGCATCACGTAGCTCTCGTCATCGGTGAAGGCAGCCAGTCCTTGCTCGTCCTCTGCGATCACCAGATCGTAGGCGTCGTCGACCAGCGCGTCCTCCAGCGACACGGAGACGTAGACCACCTGCACCTCAAACTCGCGACGGCGGAAAAACCGGCGAATCTCGCGAAGCGCCTTGCTGCGCTCAACGTGCTCGATGTAGGAATCGGTGATGTGGTTCCGGTGCGCATCGCTCACTACCCCCACGGTATAGACGCGGGTACGCTTGAGGGCTGCGAGATAGAGCAGTGTCACCAGCCCGCTGCCAATCACCGCTTCGGCTATGGCGAGCTCCGGTGCGGCGTAGAGCAGGTAGAGGAAGGCACCGAGCAGCGAAAAGACTGCCAGGTATATAACAGAGAGGCGCAGAAACCGACTCTGAATCGCCAGAATGGCAAAGATCCCCATCAGAACGATGACGGCAACTTCAACCATCGCGCGTCTCCGTTACGGTGCGGACGCGAAACCCGCTGATCCACGCCGATCGCGCGATCGCGTGGGCGGCTACCGCGACGGTGAGCAGCTCAAACACCAGGATCATCAGCAGTTTCAGTGATGCCGGTGAGAACCCGGTAAGCACCATCGCACCAAGAACGATGGTGACAAAACCCATTGCCTCCACCTTGGAGGTAACCACCATGCGCGCGTAAAACGTGTCCAGCCGGAGCACCGTGTAGACGCCAAACCCGGTAATCAGCAGGCCCAACAGGATGATCCCCTGCCCCACCAGCTGCTGCACCGCGGCCACCGTTCCCATGCTACAGCACTCCCCGGCGCTCGATGAATCGCGCCAGCAGTACCGTGACCAGAAACCCCAGGATGGAAAAGAGCAGCGCCAGATCAAGGATGTAGCTTTCAGACATTGCGAGCGAAACGATGATTACGCCAAGGGTGATCTTGCTGGCCGCAAGCCCGACTCCGAGCATCCGGTCCCAGATGGTCGGGCCAATCACCACCCGCACCAGACTCCCCACGGTCGAGAGGCCGATCAACATGAGTGCCAGCTGAGAGAAGCTCATTCGGTCGCTCCCGGGCGGTTCTGATCTTCTTTGGTGCCTGAATCGCCGATGGAACCTGTATCCCGAGCGAATACCCGCTCGAACGAACCCTTGATCATCTCTGCGGCCTCGTCCGGATCCGTCGTGGCGCATTCAATCCAGATCACCTTGAAGTTTCCGTGGCTGTGATCGATGGTCACCGTCCCCGGTGTCAGCGTGATGGCGTTTGCCACCAGCACCCCGTGAAACGGGTTGGTGATGGAGGTGGGAAGATCTACCACGCCAACGTTGATGCGGCCCGAGAGGGTGACGTGGATTGCGTGAACTCCGGAGCGAAAGATCTCCACAATGAGCGTGAGCAGGTAGCGAATTGCGGTCAGCGGCGAAAGGCGAAACAGCTCCTGATAGCGCGCCTTGAGCAGGTAGCGGTTGGTGATGAGCAGTGCGATGGTCGAGAGAACGGCGCCCTGCACGAAGGTGCCCAGCGTGTATGACTCGTTCCAGACCGCCCAGGTGAGGGTACAGATGCCGAGGGCAACGGTGAAGTGCAGCGCGTATTGCATCGGTTGTTTCATGATCGGCTTCGGACCGGGTCGAAGGCACTCGGCACGCTATGGGTTCAGCTCTTCCTATGATTTCCGCTCTTCGATCGCACGCGCGATATCCTCGAAACGACGGGCTTCCCGAAACACGGTGACCATGTCGGGCATGCGCACAATCCGGGCGATATCGGCCAGTGCCCGCAGGTGGAGTGCAGGGTCCTGTCCGATCGGATCGAGAAGCACCACGATGATGTGCGGGTTGCCCGAGGCGAGCGGAACGTCAACCGGCGATTCAGAAACAATCAGATAGATCACCGAGTCGCGCACACCCGACACGTGAGTGTGGATGAGTGCTACGTCGGGGGCAAGCTCCACCGGCTCTTCGTGGCCGATCACCTCCAAAATGCGGGACAACGCCTGCGCCGCATCCGCACCAAACTCACGGCGCAGAGCCGCCTTCAGCAGCGGGGTTACCTGCCGTTCGTTTGCCCTCAACAGCGTTCGATCCTTGCGGAACACCGATTGCACGTAAGAGGTATCAACAACACGCTCGGTTGACTGCTGGGCGTCCCATCGCTCCGCCGGAGCAACGACCACGGTGAGATTGACGTCGGTACGGGCCGCAGCAATGCGTCCGGGAAGACGATCGAAGGCCGGTTGCCACGCAACCTCTCCGCGCCGCGCGACCATCAGCACCAGCCAGTCGGAGGGAAGAACCGACTCGAGCAGGGTATCAACCGGGCCCTTCCATGTACCCACCGTCTGAAACTCGGTTGGCACCGTTGGGCGCGAACGCTCGATATACTCGCGTGCGGCCAGAACGGTCTCGGCAGAGGCAAGAACGAGAAGCGAGGAGCCGGCCTGATTTGCGAGCACCTTCACCGTTCCAATTACCTCTTCAAATCCTATCTCGCGCTCGGACAAGGGAGGAAGCATCAGAACAATACGCTTTGCGGTGCTCAACGGCGCCACGAGACGGTTCACCAGAACCATCTTTCGCGTGCGGTCCACCACGGAATCAATGTGTCGGCCAAATGTGCGGGTTCGCGCCGATACCTCTCCGTTCCATCCCAGCACCATCGCAGAGATGCGGTTCTCGGTGGCGGCACGCAGAATCCCGTTGGTAACGTTGAGATCAACCGTAGTCAGGGGCGTCACCGGGATTCCCAACGATGCGGCGCGGACCACCGAGTCGGCCAGGATCTTCTCCGACTGCGCAACGCCCTCCTCCACGTTGTGGCCGTCGGACACAACGCGAAGGGGATAGACGGGTTCGTGAGAACTCTTCTCCCGCAGGAGAAACGCGATGTCGAGCAGCTCCCGCGCGCCGGCTCGGCTTTCCAGTGGAATAAGGATTCGATGGGGCGCGCTCGCCGCGTCAAACTGCGCCTGCTCTTCGATCACGGCAACTTTGCGGCCGGCCCGCTGCGTCACCAACGGTCCAACAAAGCAGGTCACCGCGATCATCATGATCGTTCCGGTGATCACCGATTCATTGAACAGGCCGATATTGAACCCAACGAGCACCGCGGCGAGCGTTGCCGCAGCCTGATTCACACTGAGGCCGTAGATCAGCATTCCTTCGTCACGGCGATAGCCAAGCGCTCGAGCGGATGCCCACGCGGCAATCAGCTTCGACACCAGCGCGATCACAATCATCCCGATGCTGATCACCCACGCTTCGGTTCCCGCGAGGAGAAGGCTCAGATCTACCAGCATTCCCACCGAGATCAGGAAGAACGGAATGAAAATCGCATCCCCGGTGAAGTGAATGCGCGTCATGAGCAGGCTTCGCTCCGGGATCAGGTTATTGAGCGTAATCCCGGCAAGAAACGCGCCGATGATTGGCTCCAATCCGGCAACGTGGGCGAGCCACGACGTCAGGAAGGTCAGGGCGATAACAAATACAAACTGCGCATTCTCGTCTGCGGTAACGGTCCGAAAGAACCATCGTCCAATCAGCGGGACAAGGATAATCACCCCAACCACATAGACCACCATGAAGGCAAACAGTCGCACCCAGAACCCGGTACTCAGCTGTCCCCGGGTCGCGCTGGCAATCACGGCGAGCAGCAACAGTGCGAGCGTGTCGGTGATAATGGTACCGCCGATCGTGGTGGTGACGGCGCGCGTCTTGGACAGCCCGAGCTTGCCAACGATGGGAAAGGTGACCAGGGTGTGCGAGGAAAACATGCTCGCAAGCAGAATCGCCACGGGAACCGCCATTCCAAACACCCAGTACCCGAGAGCGGTTCCCATGCCGAGCGGTATCGCAAACGTAACCAGACCAAACAGCAGCGTGTGGCTCTTGTTGCGCCGCACCTCGTTCAGATCGATCTCAAGGCCGGCCAGAAACATGATGTAGAGCAGGCCAACCGCACCCAGGAGCTCGATCGTCTGATCGCGCGCCAGCAGCCCGAATCCGTGCGGCCCCACGACAATACCGGCCATGATGAGCCCGACAATTTCCGGCAGACGAAGCGTTCGGGCGAGAATGGGTGCCAGCAATATGAGCACCATGACCGACGCGAAAATCAGTACGGGATCGGTGAAGGGTAACGCCATATTCGGTGAATAATAACGAAAGCCGGAGTTGCGCGCAACGGTCAAAGCGGTGAGTTCGGAGTGACGGCGCTGAGCGCTCCGGGACCGCTCAGCCTACCGCGGACGCTGATCGATCCCGCTTCTCAGCCTATCCCGGTCGCGCGCAGGTAGCCGCGATCGGCATAGGCGAGCAGGCCAGGGTCGGCGGTGAGCAGTACGCAATTGAGACGTCGCGCCGTGGCTACGAGTGCGCGATCGATGAAGTCGCCGGGAAAAGGGTTGGGAAGCGATGCGGCCTCGGCAGCGATTGATGGATCAACGTCGAGTGTCCGGATTCCCGGGGTGGTGGTGGCCTGCGTCAACCACTCGTGGGGAGTGATGGAGAACCGCAAGACCCCCTGCCCTTCCATGGCCGCAATCTCCCATGCGGAAATTGCGCTGATGAAGAGCGCTTCGCGCTCCGATGCTCGCTCGATTGCGGTACGAATGTCGGCGGATGAAAGTTCGGCTGCCCCGGTGAGCAGCCAGAAGAGCACGTGGGTGTCGAGCAGAAGCCGCTGGTCGTCAAGAACCGACACGTTCGATCACGGCTGCGGTGAGAATCCCACGAGGTCTTTGGATACCAGCACGGTCCCCCGAAGGCGCCCGAACAGCGGTTGCGGCTTCTGCTCTTCCACCCATACCATCTGCGCCACCGGTTTCCCGTGCTTGGTGATGACGATCCGCTCGTGCGTATCGTGCACCCGATCCATCAGTTGCAGGCAGAGCGCTTTAAACTTACCTGCACCAATTTCCATTTAGCAGCCCCCCAGTTTGCATCTGCTAAACGATCCCAGCCCTCGTCGTTCTCACCGGTTATGCTGAACACCTCGATGCACTTTCGTTATAACCATGGTCATTTTACTATGGTTATATAATTTTGGCAAGGGGTTTCTGTGAGTGGTGCGAAAATTGTGCTTTTTTATTCTGCCGCGATGAGACCCGCGCGCACGGCTCCCACGGCCTGCATGAACTGCGCAACCCGCGACTGATCGACGTGGTTCTCGAATTCGCCGTTCTGCTTGAACGCGGTGCCGACAACTGCGCCGTCCGCGATCTGCAGCTGCGACTCCACGTTTGCGATGTTCACACCGGTGTTTGCAAACACCACCGCATCGGGCACCGCCTCCTTCACCGCGCGAAGCACCGCGGCGTCGGTGATGGCGCCGGCGGTCAGACCCGACACGCACAAGGCGTCAGGCCTGGTGTTGAACATCGTGGACCGTGCAATCGAAGCGACGTCTCGATCAGCAAGATAGTACGCACCCTCCGGGACGATGTTGAACAGCAGTTTCACTCCGTCCGCATGAACCCGGGCGCGGTGGCGAACGGCTTCCCCGCAGTTGGTATTCCAGAGCCCAAAGTCGCTGCCGTACACACCGGTGAAGATTTCGCGAACAAAGGCCGCTCCGGTTGCCGCGGCAAGATCGATCGATGCGGTGGCGTCCCAGAGGACGTTCACCCCAAAGGGGATTCGGATATCCGAAGAGATCTCGCCAATGATTCGCGCCATCGTCGCGGTTGTGACCGGCTCCACCTTCGTCATGTAGGGCAAGCTGAACTCGTTGGAAAACATCACCGCGTCAACGCCCCCATCCTGCAGGGCGCGAAGGTCGGTTCGCGCGTGTTCAACCACAGCGCTCAGTCCGGCTTCTCGATCATATCCGGGATCACCGGGAAGGGCGTCAAAGTGGCACATCCCGATGATTGGTTTCTTCGTTCCAAACAGTGTTTCGATCCATGAAGACTCCACGCGTCTCTCCTTACTACGGTGTCTTGAGTGCGGTTATCGGCGTCTCCAATTCTACACCCCGCATTCCCTTTCCCCAGCTACTTCGCGAGCAGCCAGCCGATTGCCTGCGCCCACACCTGCCGGTAGCCGTCCCAGGAGATAAATCTCATTGGGCACCAGTGCGGCCCGATATCCGACGTCCAGACCAGACTCCGGCCCGCACCGTACTCGCCCACGGCAAGAAAGGGATTCCCGTCGATTGCCGCGACCAGATGCGCCCCGGCCGAGAGGGTAACCTCGTTGTACCCAAGAAGCGCTGGCCACTGTTCGGTGGACAGGCCGCTGACAATCGGGTGGTTGGGATCGAGGACCTCCACCCGGGCGCCCTGAGGAGCTTCAATGCGGTCGTCGTACCGCGCGATGTCAACGGGGAGCACCGCTTCGATGGGTGTTCCCGCGTATCGGGCAGAACCGTAGATACCCGAGAACGAGAGATATCCACCGCACATTACCAGTCGTCCGCCCGCGAGGACCCAATCGCGCACAAGGGCCAGCCGATTTGGCGCCGTTTCCCCCTTGAGCCAGACGGTTGGATGCAGGAGCAGCGTGTTGGCACCGATGTCGCTGATAATCAGCACATCGTACGCCGAGAGTTCTTCCATGGTCGACGGAAACCGCGCGGACGCAACGTGGGCCGGCATGTGTTCCACCCGATACCCGGCGCTCGTGAGCGCCGCGCTCAGATGCTCGTGGCCCTCCTCGTACACCGAGCTGGAAAAGAAGTCCCACCCCTTCACGTGCGTACTCGATGAGACCCACGACTCGCCAACAATCAGAATCCGTTTCCCGCTCATCACTCCTCCAACCGGCGCATCCGCCTGCATGGTTTTGGTTGCTGCGAAGTGTACCACAATCGGGGGCTGCGTCAACGGGCCGCTCAGTATCCGGCCCGCTCATTACCCCGCCTGCGCCACTCGCCGGTAGGTCAGGCGTTCTTGGACCAGGGGCGGTGGGCAAACGCCACCGGTGAGTCGACTACCTGTATCCATCCGCACGAATCGCACGTGCTCTCGAAGGTGGCCGAAAGCGAGGCGAGGATGCTTTCTACCTTGTCGCTGGAAACGTGAATGATGCTTTTCTCGGTTGCCGATGAGATCGCGGGATCGTGGGCCCGGTACAGACTTCGTACCCGGCTGGTGGTCGCACCGCTTGCCCCGGCGGAAAGCGCGGATTCGGTGAAGGTGCGGGCATTCCCCTCGGTGCATACAACGGTGATTTCGGAGCGAGCTCGCAACAGCGAAGACTCGATAGCATTCGGATCCTGGTCAATGGCGGAAAACCGCTTGCGCCATGCGGTGCTTCGACGGAGGTCATCGATCGCTGCCACAATCTGCTCGATGCTTGCTGCGTGTTCTTGCCGCCCGATCCGAAGGCGGGTATCGACTCTGGCAGAATGCACGAGGGTTTGATACACAAAGCCTCGGCCCGGCCGGTCAAGACGCATCTCTTCCGCCAGGAAACGAACCACTGCCTCCGCGTCGTAGCTCGGAACAAGAAACGACACCACTTCCTTGTCCGCAGGGATGGTCACTCGCAAGAGGCCGAGTCGGTCGCGCATTCCAGTCCCCACAGCCCCGGTCACCACCGGTACACAGGTTCCGAGTTCAAGCGCGAGGCCCCCCAACTGTTCTCCGCTCCCCGGCGTCGAGAGGATCGCAGTGATCTGGGTAAGGTCCGTCAAAGACCCGTCGTGCGCATCCTGACCGAGGTCTGGTTCCGACGCATTATGCGTCGATTGCGGAAAACTCGCGGATTCTACTCCCAGCGGGCCATAGTGAAGCACGTGCTGCGCGAACAGCGATCCCCGTCCCGGCGTGGTGAGCTCGGTAGCGGTGACAATCTCGCGCATGATTGGTCGGGCGTCGGATTGAGCAACGGTGCAGGTGAACACGTCCACCGGAGTGTCCTCAAGGCGAACCGTCGAACCTGGAATCCCAAACGGCCTGCGACGAACCAGCTGTCGGACGTTTCTGCCGCCTTCGACCAGTGCTAACCGTACTTCATGCTCCTGCAGAATGTTCCTCACCAGCCCGGCGAGCCGATGATGAACGATGCAGGTGATCCGTACGGCGGCAGTGCGGCGCTCGTCAGGTGTGGGCGCATTCAACGTATCAGGCATCGTCGCCCCCTGAGTGTGCAGCCGGTCGGATCAGGCGCCGCTGACGAGCTCGGACCGCGGTGCCATACAACAGTACGGTGAGAATCGGATAGACCGAGCCAAGCGCAAGGATCCCAAACCCATCGCTCACCCCAACCTCCGCACCGACACTCAAACCCATTGCGATCACCAGGGGAACCGTTATCGGCCCAGTGGTTACTCCCCCACTGTCCCACGCGATCCCGGCGAAGTCCTCTTCGCTGAACAGAGTCAGTGGCAGCAGCAGCCCGTACGGTGGAATCAACAGCCAGACCAGGGGGATGTCGTAAATCAACCGCAAAACACCGATCGTGAGTCCGATACCCACTCCAACGGCAACCGCACGAACGATCGCCTTGCGTTTGACGGTTCCGACCGTCAATTGCTCAACTGTACGGCCGAGCGCATCGAGAGCCGGCTCGGCAAGCGTAGACCCGAATCCCAATCCAAACGCGAACAGCAGTACCAAAGCGATCCCGAGCGTCGACATGTCGCTGGAGAACAGGGGTGGGCGTTGCAGAACGTGCTCGTACCGACCACTCTCCGGATCAAACCGGTTTGGTATGAACTCGACCCGCTGCAGCTCGCCGCCCTGTTCGAGGTAGAAGAACCGTAACCGATTCCCGTCGATACGCGTTGCATCGATCACCAGGTCGAGGTTGAAATCCTCGATTACCACACGGTCCGATGCTCGCGCCTCGGTACGAAACGTGCGCGGTAGTTCACGGCCAACCTCTTCTCCCAGGCGACCCAAGCCCTGGTCAATGCCCGCAGTAAGCATCGCCATTCCGACGAGGGCAAAGAGCACCCCCATCATCACCTCATCGACGTGCTCCGGGCGGCTGCGTAAACCAACAAAGAGGGTCACGGCCAGAAGAACCGTGAGAGGGATAACGGCTCGCGCCGCGGCAGAAACCCGGTCTCCCAGACGGGCCGTCGCTACCGCCGGCGGTTGGGGTGCTTCTGAGCCAATCGGGACAGGTCCCACCACCGATCGTTCCGTCGACGACGCCGACCGGCTCAGCCAGGTCGCCAGCGGAACCGTTCCAAGCAACTCGGTGCGGCGCGCGTTGTCCGTTGCCAGTTGGCGCAATGCCGCGTGGTATTCATCGGGATCATCCCACAGTGCTTCTCGGCCCGCGGGCGAGCCTCTGAGAAACGCGTACCGCTCTACATCGGTCTCCGAATCGAATAATGCGACCACCGCTGCGCGGTTTCGCGGGGAAAAGAACTCGGCTTCAGACATCGGCTGAGCGGTCGTGCGATTGAGCACTACACCAAGGAGGGCCACAGCCAGAATGGGGAGGGCGGAAGCGAGCATGATAACCCCGAACCCGCCGGAGTTTGACTCGGCCTTCCCGGTTGAGCGTGATACCCCGATGCTCAGGGCGAGAATGAGAGGAACCGTGACCGCGCCGGTGGTCACCGCCCCGGCGTCCCACGCCAAGCCGATCACCCGTACCATATTGTCATCGAAGGCCATCATCGTTGCCACCAGAATAAGCAGCGGAACGATGACGAGAACGTAGGGTTTAATCGAGTATCCGCCGTAAAACCGGGACATTCCCAGGACAACCGCCACTCCCACACCGGTCCCGATTGCCAGGACCAGCAGATCCGGATGCCGGTCCACCATGCGGAACAGCAACGGTGCATCCCACGCGACAACGGAGTCTCCGACACCCCGGAGCACGGTCATCGCAGGTTCAGCGAGAGTGGCGCCAAATCCAACCAGCAGGGCAAAACCAAAGACGATGATTGCAGAGCGACGAACCGGGAGCAGAACGCCAACGCGCTCGCCCAACGGCATGATTCCCAACACCAAGCCTTCAAGAAAAAACGCGAGTCCGAGCACGACCATGCCGATCCCAACGGCGATGGTACCGGCAGAAATCACCGGGACGCCCAGGACGAGCGTCTGGAACAGCACAAGGTAGGCGACAATAAACGATACCGCTCGAATCTGTTCCATCACACGGTGTCGTGCATACGAGACGATCATCGCGATAACGGATCTCGCGGGAATACGGATTCTCCGTTTGCGAATCTCGGAATTGTTCCCAGTCACGAATGCATTGTAGCGCGAACCCGATGCGTGTTCCAGCCGTCGCGGCATCCGGGCATCCAGCGCCGCTCCCCGATCGACGGCCGTGCAGCCCGCC
>REDM01000119.1 GCA_007693485.1 Spirochaetaceae bacterium | reverse complement strand
CGGTACGTGACGGCTTTGGACTGCATGTCGACATCGCACAGCGAGATCTGGAACGACGGTCTTTGGTTTCATCCGATCGCAGCGGATGCAATGCGCCACCGCCCTCATGCAGGTCGGAGAATGCAATGTAAGCGAATCTGCGGCGATGGTGGGATACAATTCACTGAGCGCGTTTGGTACGGCTTTCAAAGCGGAGTACGGCGTCTCGCCCCATCAGGTGCTGGTGAACCGGATCGAGTAGCGGCGGGCGTCGTATCGCAGGGTGTTACCGGTTGATCTGATCCATTGCCAGAAGCCTGGCTGTGTTTCCACCGGACCCCCGGCTGACGATCAGGATGCGCGCGCGGATCGGTTTCTGGTTCAGCTCATCGAGCGCGCGCTTGTCGGCATCGCTGAGGTCCAGGAGTTCGTAGGTCCGCCCGTCGTCGGTGTTGAGGATGCTGTAGCTCCCGCCCGCGACCAGAACCAGGGCATCGACGGTAGTGGTGTCACCGGCTCGTGGTTGGGTCACCGCACCGGCGACGGCCCGGGCGGTTCCCACCATCGGTACGCCGCCCACACATCCCACTCCAAGCAGGCCCACCAGGGCACCAATCGCACAGATTCTTCCGATTGCAGATTTCACGTGGCTATCCTCCCTGTCCCTTAGAGCTGAATACGCGCGCCGGCGAATCCGCCGAAGAACTCACCCAGGTGTCCGTAGACGCCCGCCTGTACCGCCAACGAGTCGGTGAGGTAGTAGGCGACCGCGCCTTTCACCGCGAAACTCCAGTAGCTTCGTGAAAGCCGCTCGCTTTCATCGTAGTCGGTGAAATAGATCAATCCGTACCCGAGCCCAAGCATCGGCACCAGGCGCTCGAATCCATCGATCCGGTAGTGGATGGTCCCCATGACGTCGGCCGCGATACCGGAGAACTCGTTTTTCGTCTGCGTGACGTAGGCAACGTGCCCCTGGACACCCAGATCCACCTGCGACGGGAAGGCATCGCTGAACGAGGGAGCGATGTATCCGACGCCCGCCCCGGCAAACAGCGCGGTGCCGTACCCCGCGAACCCCTCCACAAAGAGGCTCCCGTCGTCAGCTCCACGGTTCTGACCCACCGCCATTCCACACACCACCACCACAACCACTGCCGCAAGCACCAGTCGCTTCATGGACATCTCCTTCTTCGGATTCAACACTGTCTGAGAGATGTGCATATCAAACTACCTTTCCGTGAGAATTTGATGAGGACTCGAGCAGTTTTTGCGCCGATAGCCAACGCTATGCGTTTATGCCAAAATGCTTTCATGCGGACTTCAATCGATCTGCCTGACGATCTTTTTCGCAGTGCCAAGGCTCTGTCGTCATTGCGTGGCGTCACCCTCAAAACGCTCGTTACCCGAGCGGTAGAGCGCGAACTCGAATCCGCCACGATTCAGCTGCGACCCCGTCGCGTGGAGTTTCCGCTCGTACGCTCACGCCGACCGGGGTCGGTAGCGATAACCAGCAATTCCATTGCGGAAAATGTAACTTCATGGTAACGTCATCGCATGGCTCCCGATACTTCTTCGACCCCCCAGCGTCGCGACCGGGCTGCTACCGAGCAGCGGCTGGTGCAGGCGACCATCGAACTCATTCGCGACAGTGGGTTTGACGCCGTTGGGGTGAATGCGATCGCCGAGCGGGCGGGGGTGAGCAAGGTGCTTATCTACCGCTACTTCGGCGACTACGCCGGGCTCCTGCGGGCGGTGGCCGAGGAGCTGAAGGGCTTCGATCCGGACCTGGCGGCTTCCATCGTTGGGCGCCTGGGCGCCGACGCGACACCCGGCTCCCTGCTTCGCACCACCGTGCTGGCGCTTCGGGACATGGTCACCGGCGACGAGCTGATGAAGCGTCTGCTGATGTGGGAGCTCTCCGCACAGAACGAGCTGACGACCGCCCTCTGCGAAAGCCGCGAGATCATCGGCCTGGAGCAGACCCGGCGCTTCCAGGAGTTTCTCGCCGCCGCTCGTCCCGGCGATGAGGTCGACGTTCATGCGCTGCTCGCCTTGGTGACGGCGGGCGTCTATTACCTCACGCTCCGCTCGGACACCATTCCCGTCTTTAACGGTGTGGACATCCAGAGTGACGCCGGATGGCAGCGCATCGCCGACGCCGTCGGCGACCTTATGGAACGGCCTCCCGCCCGCTGAACTCGCTCCTTCATCGCTGCAAACATTTCCTGTTTCTCTGCTCAGAACTGCTTGACAATTATGTAACCAACGAGTAACTTAACGCACAAGATGTAACCTGACGGTAACATAAGGAGTGAATCGTGAACACAATGAAGAAGGGGAGGCTCTCCCTGTTGGTTCTGGTACTGAGCACAATTTTGGCACCACTCGGGTGTGCGGCCGGCCCGCCGGTTCGCGAAGGCGCGGTGCCCGCCGAAGACGTGCGCGTTGAGCTGGTGGAGTGGGCCCGACTCGCCCAGAGCGCACACAACTACCAGGCGTGGCGGATCGTGCTCGATCCTGCCCGTGGCGACCGGATGGACCTCTTCGTAGAGACCGACCGCCTCCTGCCCGAGACCGATCCGTACTCGCGACAGACGCTGATCTCGCTGGGAACCTTTCTCGCGGTGATCGACGCCCGCGCTGCCCAGCTTGGCCGTCGCGCCGATATCGATCTGCTTCCCGACGGTGATCTGGATGACCGCGACCTTGCGCGACTGCCGGCCGCGCGAATCACCCTCACCCGCGCGGAACCGACCCAATCCCGGTTTGCTGCAGCGGCCGACGTGGACGCTCTCACCACGGCGACGGTGAAGTACCGGTACCGTCCCGCCGAGATCGACGCGGCGCTCGCAGATCGCATCACCGCCTGGTCGGGAAACGGTCTGCGCGTCGAGGTAGTCACCGAGCCGGACGAGGTCGCGTGGCTCAACCGGGTATCCATAGATGCGTTCACCATAGAGATGGAGCATGAGCCGACACTGATGGAGACCTACGAAAGCACCCGCTGGAACGGCCGCGCCCGCCGGCAGGATCCCTACGGCCTGGCGTTTACCGCCAATTTCCCGCGTCGCACGCTCTGGCTGGCTGACACGATGATGACGATCGCGCCGCAGCGGCCTGCGGCGTTCGGACGCACCGGAGTTCGTCTCTTCACGGGCGCACTCGATGATATCAACACCTACATCGTCCTCAAGACCGACGACAACAGCCGTCGGAGCCAGATCGAGGCGGGGATGGCGCTGCAGGCGTTCTGGATGGAGCTGCACTCGGCCGGTCACGTGGTGCTCGCCAACTCGCAGGCGCTGCAGGAGTACCCGGCCATGGCACCTCTGTACGAGGAAGTGCACGAGCGGCTCGCGCCGGAAGGCGGAACGGTCCAGATGCTCCTCGCGGTTGCTCGCCCCCGGGGTGGTCGTCACGCCTTCAGCCCGCGGTTTGCGGCCGAGGAGCTGATTGTACGGCGGTGACGGCCGGCCCACGACTGAGTGCGAAGCGGCGTCGCTCCCGGTGCGTTGGACCCCTATGCGTGTTGCATAATCTATGCAATACGCATGTCCGCTCCATGCAGTATGCATCGAACGTACGACGTAGCCTATCGATCAAGAGTGAAGAATGTTGGGGCGCCCGTTGCAAAGCACGGCCGCGCAACGGGATACAGAAGTGAAGCATCACTGGTCTCTTAGATGCCGGTTGGCTCGGTTTGTGCTTCTCTCGAGCAACGAATATGTGTTGCCGTTGTCGCGGCGAATCGACCGGAGGAGAACCATGAAACGTATACCATCCCGCTCTGTTCTGGCGTCGGCACTTTTGTGCGGTCTGCTTTTTCTCTCGATCTCGAGTCTCGCTCACACTCAGGCGGTTGCCCGTACGGGAAGTCGGCCCGCGGCCGCAGACCAGGCGCTGCAGACCATCGACGAGATCTATCTCGAGTCGTACGTTCCGATTCGCGTGCTGCACGCGCAACTTCGCACCAACAACCTCGAGCATCAGCTGCTCGCGCTCGCGGCAATCGAGGATCAGCTCCGTACCGGTCGGGTGTCGCCCTCAGATCCAACCCTGTTCGATGGAGTCGCATTCGTGCTCAATGAAGGCGTGGCGAACATCGCGTATTCGCGATCTACGATTCCGTACGACTATCACCCCAAGGCACGTCTTCATGCTGCGCGAATCATGGGACTCATCGGCACCGAGGGCGCGCGGATCCAGCTGGTCCAGACGGTCACCATCGACCCCGATCCGGCGGTCCGCGCCTCGGCACTCTACTCGCTTGGACAGATCGGCAGAGATCTCGACGGACATACCAGTCAGGCGATCGCCGCAATGATGCAGCGGGAGCATCGTGGGACCCCGGACTTTGGTGCGGTCTACGCAGCCCTCGTGGCACTTGAGCAGATCGCATCCCATGAAGGAAACGTGATCGATCGCGCCGCCCTCGACATGGTGATGGAGGTCGCTGTCGGCAAGCCGTACAATCGACTTCTGCGAAGCAGGGCCATGCAGGTTCTGTCTGCGATGTAGGCCGCGCCGGGCAGCCCTGCCGTCCGGCTTGCGCACTCAAGGCATCCGCTGTATGATCGTGCCGGGAGTGCACCAAACATGAGTCGCTTGCCGGAACATATCCATTGGTTCAGCTGGAACACCCGTATCTCCCTTGAGTTGCCCATTGGGTTTGAGGAGGAGCAGGAAGACGCGGAGTCCGCAACGGCGATCTATGCCGACGATCCGGATGACGACGGCAATCCGATCGCCCGCGTCATGGCGCGGACCGTTGCCCTGCCCACTGGAGCGCCCGATGATTCGTTCCGCCGCCTCGCCCACGAAGCTGCTTCCATGGACGGGCACACGGTAATCGCGTCCCACGAGCTCGAAATCGACGGCATGCCGGCGGTGCGGCAGCTGCTTCGGCAATACTACGAGGAGTCCGAGGTGATCCGGCACGAAACCTACGCCCAGGCGGCAAATCTGGTGTTTACCATCATCGCGCTGACATCCGCCGATCGCCAGGACGATTACCTGTCCGCCTTCGACCACGCGGCCGATACGGCGCGCTTCATCCTGTTGCCATGAACGTCAACGACCGACTCACCGCCCACTTTGCCCACCCCGGCGTGCTGGTGTCCGTTCTGGTCCCCGGCGACTGGACGGTCTCCGAGCTCTCACCGCAGCAGGTGCGCTTCTTCGCTCCCGAGCAGCCCGATCTCGAAGACTACAGCCCGACCTTCTCTATTGCCCTGCAGACGCCCGGCGACTTTGGCGACGAGTGGTTCGACCGGTTCTGCGATGCCGCCGTGGAGCGACTGCGAGAATCGTGTGACGACTTCACCCTGAGATCGATCGACCGTTTCCCGCTCTCCAGCCTCGCGGAGGTGCACGCCACGTGGTACGAGTGGCAGGCGGCACCCGGCCACCGTTCCGCCCAGGTGCAGGCACTGATCTCGGTCGACCGGTATCGCTTCTACCTGATCAACGCCGCCACGCGCTCGGAAATTGCCGACGACTACCTGCCGCTCTTCGACGCGGTCCTGCGAAGCATCCGCCTCCTGCAGCCGCGCCACTGATTCCGTTGCCCGCATTCCCGGGGTATACTGGGCTCACACAGGCAGGAACCCGTCATGAACGTCTATACCGTGTTGATCACGCTCTTTCTGGTCATGGATCCCATCGGCAACGTGCCGATCTTTCTCTCGATTCTTGCGCCGTTTGACGCCGCCAAGCGGCGGCGGATCATCGTGCGCGAGATGCTCGTGGCGCTGCTGGTGCTCTCGCTCTTTCTCTTTTTCGGGCAATACATCCTGCAGGCCATGCACATCGAAGAGCACGCCCTGGGCATCGGGGGTGGGGTGGTGCTGTTTCTGATTGCGCTTCGGATGGTCTTTCCTCGGGGCAGGGAGCCGGTCTACGACCCCAAGGACGAGGAGCCCTTTATTGTACCATTGGCCGTCCCGCTGATCGCCGGCCCGTCGTCCATGGCGACCGTCATCCTCTTTGCCAGTCAGCAGCCGTCGGGCATCTGGCTCTGGTTTCTGGGCCTGCTTGGCGCGTGGTTCGCATCCGCCTGCGTCCTGCTCTCTGCCGACCTGATCAGGAAGCGTCTGGGGAACCGCTTCATCACCGCCATGGAGCGACTCATGGGGATGATCCTCACCACCCTGGCGATCCAGATGCTTCTCTCGGGTATCCGCGATTTCGCCCAGACGTTATGACATCAAGTGAGGTTGAACGCAAGAATAATAAGAATCAATATTTTGGTTATCCGGTGCTATAATGAAGAGTGATGCGACGAGGATCGTTTCATTCATTGCGGGCGCGCGTCTATTTCGTGGTCGCCTGTTCGGTACTGCCAGCGGTAGTTCTGTTGCCGGTGCTGGGATACAACTGGTCGCGAAGCGAGGTGAGCCATGCGCACCGCGAGGCCCTCACCACGGCGCAGGCGCTCAGCAGCCGTCGCGTCCACTTGGTTGAGTCCTCCGGTCGACTCCTCTCGGGTCTGTCGTACGCGTCGGAGATCATAGCGCTCGACCCGGAGGGTGCAGCGGTCGTGTTGCGGCGCGCCTATCAGCAACACTGGCAGCATTCAAACTTCGCTCTGGTGAACCGCGACGGGCTGATCATTTCCTCGGCGGTGCCCCAAAGCAGCACAATCAATCTCTCGGACCGACTCCACGTACGCGAGGCACTGCAGACCGGACGACTCGCCGTAGGGGAGCTTGTCTCCGGCCGGACGGTACCGGTCATCGCGTTGCCCATCGCCTACCCGGTGCGCTCCCGCAATCAGCGAACCATTATCGGTGTGCTGGCCGCCATCATTCCGCTCGACGCGTTTGACGGCCAGATCGACCCGGAGGGATACCTGGACGGCACCGTTGTTCTGTCGCTCGACCGGCTCGGGCGTGTCATCTCGAGCCACCGGTATCTTGACGGATTCTACGCGCCGGCCGTGGAACGGTTTCCCATTGGTGAACCGGTTGACCGGGAGCTCTGGTTCGCAGCGTATAGCGGATCTGAGCGCGACCAGTTCCGGTACCGGGAGTTCATCGGGGCTTCGGCGGCTTCGCTGCTCGGGACCGATCCAACGCCCTTCGCCTACTCGATCATTCTTGTACCCGAAGAGGCGGCCCTCGTTGGGTCGCGCATCGCGGTCCACCTGACGCTGGTGGCATTTGCCGCAGCGGCGCTGCTTCTGCTTGCGATCGGTCGCTTTCTCACCGACCGGGCGTTGATCCATCCTGTTTCTGCCGTCAGCGAGTCTCTGCGGCGCATTGCCGACGGGGACCTCGGCTCCCGCGCCGACAAAGAGTTGGCCTTCGGCGAGTTTGCGCCGGTGGCAGCCGCCATCAACGAGATGGCAGAGCGCCTTCAACGCCACGAGGTGTTGCGCGATCAGGCGGAGGAGCAACTCACCCAGAACGTCCGCGAGAAGGCGGCTCTCCTTCGCGAATTGCACCACCGCACCAAGAACAACCTGCAGATGATCATCAGTCTGATCAACCTGCAGGAGTCGACGCTCTCCTCGGTGCCCTCCGAGCTCGGGGTCGCAGCGGCCGGTGGCACTGCGCCGGCGCTGAACGACGCGGTGTCAGACGCGTTCAACCGCCTGCGCAACCGGATCTACTCCCTGTCGATCGCGCACGAGAGACTCTACGAGGCCGAGGTCTTTGATCGCATCGAGATCGGCGACTACCTTCATGACCTCGTTGAGGCGCTCTCCGGGTCGTTTCAGCCTGACGGTCGCCGAGTGACAACAACGGTTACGTGCGAGCCGATCGAACTCACCATTGAAATCGCCGTTGCGGTGGGAATGGTGGTCAACGAGCTGGTGACCAACTCCTTCAAGCACGCCTTTCCCGACCGCAGTGACGGAACCATCACCATTGGTGTGACGCGCGAAGGCGCGAGCGAGGCGATTCTCCACTACGCCGACGACGGCGTGGGCAGGGCGCAGAGCGCCGATACCGTGTCGGGCGGGCTCGGCACGGTGATTGTCTCGAGCATCGTGGAATCGCAGATGCATGGGAGCATCGACTACCCGGACGAAGGGAAGGGCTTTGCTGCGGTCATCCGGTTTCGTCTTCCTTCCTGAGAGCAGCCCGTTCGTATTGACGAAGCCATACCCAACACCGCACACTCCGGGAGCACAAGAGGAGCACCAATGGAACCCACTGCAACTCGAGAACTCTCAACGGTGGTGAAGCAGCTCATGGCTCGACAGCTCTATGGGGTGTTGGCGACTCAGGGAGATGATGGCGCGCCTCACACCTCGATCATCTCCTTCGTCTCGGCCGACGATCTGCAAAGTGTAATCTTTATCACGCCCCGCAACACCCGCAAGTACCGCTTTCTGACGGCACGGCCGTCGGTTGCGCTCTTTGTGGATAACCGACGCGAACGTGCCGACGAGTTGATGCAGGTGATTGGCATTGAGGCAAGCGGGACCGCCCGCGATCTCATCGGCTCGAACCGCAATCGCTATCGCGATCTCTTCCTGGCCAAGTACCCGGAAATGGCGGAGTTTGCCGACTCAGAAGACAGCGCCTTCATTCACGTGGCGGTGTCGCGCTACGACGTGGTTGATCACTTTCAGCACGTGATGGTGCTGCCGGTCTCGCCGGATCACCCCGGAGCGGGAGTGATTGCATAGCACCCACCGCCTCGCATCACTGACCGGTTGTCACTCGCCGAGCGTGGTGATCCCCGACCAGTTGGGAGGGGGCGGGGAGGCGATGAGATGCTTGCACTGCATCAGAAACTTGTGCACGATCGGGTCTTTCGGGAGCAGTTTGCGCGCCGCAAGTAAGTACCGCGCCGCTTCCCGAAAATCGGCCCGGAAGTATTGCGTCATTCCGCGTTCCTGCAGTGCCCACGCGTCGCGTTGGTTCTTGTCCGCGGTTCGGTAGGGGGCATAGATCTGAGTCGCGTCGCTTTTGCCCTTCACGCGAACGGTATCGATCCAACGGCACGGGATTGTGTCTTTGACCTCGTTTGCCACCGATTCCGATACGAGAATCGGGACGTGATAGATCTTGGTGAGTCCTTCGAGTCGGGACGCGAGATTCACCATATCGCCGACCACCGTGTAATCCATCTTCTTGTCCGACCCGATGTTACCAATGGTCACCGGCCCGTAGTTGATACCGATACCAATGCGAAACACCGGCAAACCCAGTTCGGTCTGTCGAGCATTGAAGGCGTTCAGCGCAGCAAGCATGTCGAGTCCGGACCGTACCGCAGCGTGTGCGTCGTCGTCCCGCGATACCGGAGCACCGAAGAACGCCATGATGGCGTCGCCGATATACTTGTCCACGATTCCGTTGTGCTCCACGATGGTATCGACCATCGCGGAAAAATAGCTGTTCAGTGATGCGACGATCTGTTCGGGCGGAAGCCGTTCTGCAATCGAGGTGAAACTGCGAATGTCTGAGAACAGCACGGCGAGGGTTCGGGTCTGCCCGACGAGTATCGATTCCGGATGGGCAAAAATTTGATCAATCACGTCGATCGGCACGTATTTCTGAAATACGGTACGGATCTTTCGTTCCTGCCGACGAGCAACCACCGCCTCAAACGCGTACCGTTTGATCTGCTCGTACATCTCCGAGAGCTCATCGGTCATCAGGTTGAACGTGTGACCGAGGTCACCGATTTCATCGCGATACAGCACCTCGACCCGTTGTGAGAGATCGTGTTCGCCGATGATCCGCCGCATCGTGAGAGCCATCATACTCAGGGGACGCAGCAGGCTTCGGGTAAAGATCACCAGCAACAGAACCGCGAGAAATACCGACACCGCGAGTATGATCGCGGTCTGACGTGTGATCGCCTGGACGCTGCTGTAGAAGACCGCTTCTTCTTCGGAGAAAAACACCACCCATTCAAAGGGGGCGAACGGAATCGACTGCGCGACGCGGCGCACCCCGCCAACCGTCACCGATTCCCAGCCGGACGGATTCTCGCGCGTCCGGCCGATGATGGCTCGCCGCTCGTCCTCGCTCAGTTGGATCGGCCGGGTTGTGAACGCCAGTGCTCCGTCCGGTTGCACGGCAAATACCAGCTCCGAGTCTCGCCGGATCATACCGGCCGCGTACGCCCCTACGGTCTGCTGCGCAATGGAAACGTAGTCGGGATCATCGGAGAGCTCGTTGTCCACCAGGAGCCGCCACTGTTCGCCCGCATACCGAACGAGCTCCTCGGCCTTGAACTGCAGAAACTCACGTCCGATGGCGCTGATACCCCCGCGCGCCGACAGTGCCGATGCCGCTCCGGCAATGATCAGCGGGGGTATGAGGATGGGAAGCACCACCAACAGCACCTTGAATCGGATACTCACGTGGCTTTCAGCGTATTCCTTCTTGATCGCGATGTCAAACGAAACCCGAGTGTTCCAAAGGCTGTGCATTTTTGCGGCCACGGCTCAGGTTGCGCAAACCACGATCGCGGGCGTATGATGGAGACGCCATGAGCCCTCGAAGCGATCATCCCGATTTCGGCGAAGAACTCGATGCACGGAGCAATACGATTGGCATCGCGCCGGGGGAACTCGAAGCCATTCGAGCCCAGATCGACGGGGTGTTCGGCGAAAAGGCCCCGGGGGCGACCGCCGAGCGTCTCAACTACACCCCTCAACGCAGCGCGTCCGTTTCGCTCATCGTCCTCAACGCAGCGGCGATCGCGCTGACGGCTGCGGCGCTGTTTGGCCTCTGGACTCTCCTGCAGCCGGTTGAGTCAGTCTCGGTGGCTGCCGTGGCCCCCCCGGGAGAGAGCTCGGCACAAGCGGGACTCTTTGAGCGGTTCCGCGAAGACGCGGCGGTGGAGCTCTCCGAGCGCGAGCGTGAGATTGCGGGTATCCGCGGCGAGTTGGAGCGACTGGCCGCGGTTGAAGATGGCGCTCCCGTCGATTCCGCAACCACCGCGCGCATTGCGACGCTGGAGGCGGCCCTGCGTGAGGCACAAGAGGCCGAACGGGCGGCCGCTCAGCGAGTGGATTCCATGGATCTTCTCTCCCGATTGCAACGATCACAGCAACAGGAACAGCTGCTTGCAACCCAGCTCTCCGTAGCGCTTGGGCGAATCACGGATCTGGAAGGGCAGCTGGAGGCCGCAGAGGCAGCCGAACGGCCGGTCGCAGCGCCAACCGAGCCGGTCCAACCCCGCGAATCGCCGCTGGACCGGCGCGCCGCCCAGGTCGAGCAGGAACTCAGGGAACAGGTTGAGCTCCAGCTCGCCGAGCAGCAGCGGGAAGCGCAGCAGCTGCGCACCGAGCGAGACCGATGGCAGGCCGAGGTCGTGCGGCTGACAGCAGCGCGCGATGCGATCGCTGCGGAACGCGACGCACTTGCCGGGCAGCGCGCGCAACTTCGGTCGCGGCTCGCTTCCGCGGCGGGGGTGCTGAGAGTTGCACCGGTGGCTGCCGAGCCGTCCCGAAACGAAGTCATTGACGCGGTGGGCAGCAAGGTTGAGGTGATGAGCATCCTGTCGGACGAGCCAATTCGCAGCCGCCATCCGGGACTGGACGCCCGTCTCGAGCAGTATCTCGACGCCCTTGTGACCGAGGCCCGTCGTGCCGGACGCCTGGAAGGCCTGGCGGACGCTCGCTGGCTGCTCCAGCGTGCCCGTGCCGGCACGATCTCTGCCGGGGACTTCGCCGGTCGCTTCACGGAGACCGAACGGCGCGAGTTGCAACAGCTGCTATCCGAGTCAGAGGCACTCGTTCGCTGACGCTTACTCGCGCGCTGACGCGCTACTTTGTCACGTTGATCTTTGAAACCACCGAGTTGCCGGTGCCGTCGGTGAGTCGAATCTGCGCCGATCCGGGAGGGAAGGACACCGTGTACCGCGCGGTTCTGTCGTCAACCATGACCGGTTGACCGCTTCCCGGCCCCACCCGTTCGAAGACGTACGGTGGAACTCCACCGGATGCACGAAACTCGATGGTGGTTCCGTCCGATGCGGTGATTCCCCCGGGCGAAATGGTGAGCGGGCCTTCCGACGGCGACTCGGTAACCATAACGATGATTGATGCCGTTTGAGGTGTGTCTGGTGTCGCGTCACTCACTCTGAGCTCAACCTCGACCATGCCGGTTCCGTCTGCCGGTGGCGTGTACCTGAGCGTTGAACTAATCAGTTCAATGGTTCCAAAGCCGTCGGGATCGATCACAGGGTTTTCGTATGGCGCTACGCCGCCGAGAATGTCTACCTCAAGGGGAACACCGTACCTCGTCGCGAGGCCGTTGGTGGGGGCTAGAACGAGTTCATCCGGATCGGTAACACGGATGGTAAGAACCACAAGATTTCCAAGGCCGTCTTCAATCTCAATGGTGTCGATGCCCTCGTTGAGGGGGGTGTAGTCGATTCGGGTGACTATTATGTCACCCGTGTCAACGTCGACCAACACTGCTGGATTGGACCCGGTCCGGGGAAGGATAATTTTGCGATCTCCGAACCCACCTCGGACTTCGGCCACGTTAGTCCGTTCCACATCACTGCGAAGTAACGTCACCGAAGACTGCGAAAGCCGCAGCCGTTCGTGTACGTTGACCCGCGCGACAGCGGTAGCGCCAAACCGGTCGGTGGCACGGATGAATGCGGTTTCCCCGTCACCGTGGATTTCCGACTCAGGGGGCGACTCATACAAACCGCCCGGCTGCAGGGTGCCCGGTCCGGCCGTCCGCTCAAACCGGTACTCTCGAAAGCCGCCTCGGGCGGTGATGCGGTAGCTCTCTTTCGGGCCCAGATTGATTTCCGTCTCTCTCAGGGCGAAGGGGCCTGGTTCCTGGGATTCCAGCGCGTCGAACAGAGAGAGCTCCGCACACCCGAGGATGACAAGTGCCGCGACGACACCAACGATGAGGACCTTGATTACGGAACGACGCAACTGATTGATCACAGCATGGATAGTATATCGCGCGCGCTCGGGCTTGACCACGTTCATAACCCGACGAACGCTACCACGCGAACGAGGCCATCGCCCCCGGGACAAACCAGAGAAGGTGATCGACTCCCCCGCCAGCATCACCGTTCGGCGCCCCCTCGTAAAACTGCATCGCTCCCATCCCCGTGAGGTGCGGAACCAGCGAGACGCGTGCGGAGACCGGGATTATCGCCGATATCCGTACGCGCCACGCGGCGAGGGCGGGAGCGAGTCGGTCGGATATGGGAGAATCTCCGGCCAGACGGATCGCAGCGCCCGCGCCCGCTGATGCTTCCCACGTGACGGCGCCGGTGGTCGCGATGGGGAGGCCCGCCTCGAGCAGCAGAGGGATGAAGCCGCGGGCGTACTCTCCGGTGTCCGATTGAGCAGGCGTTGAGAACAGGAGTCCAGCCGAAAACCCCAGGCGCATTCGCTCGAAGGTTCGGTGAAGGGAAAGTTCGCCGCCGGGACCGGGACCAAAGTAATCCGCGTACCGACCCATCGGTGCCACAAGCAAAAACCCCGCGCCAACCCGGTACCGGGGCCCTTCGAACGGTATTCGCTCGGGCTCGGATTCAGGTGCGGGAGGCGCTTCCGGTGGCTCGACAACCGGCAGCGCGACTTCCGGCGGTTGGTCCGGGGGAACGGGAGCGAGGAGTTCCACCTCGAGGGCTTCGATGAGCCGCGCGATCGTCGGCGCGGCTGCGGTCAGGAGTGCGTCGGTGGCCGCCTCCGCGATGCGATCGAGTCGGAGGTCGATCTCACGCGTTACCGAGACTTCGGCAATCGGCAACCGCGTGGCAACCTCCAGAAGTCGGGCATCGAGGCGGAGGCCGTCATCGACCACCTGATACGCCCCAATAACCAGAAGGTCAAACCCCTGCCGGTCGGCCAGGTCCAGGGCCAGACGCTCTTCTCCACCAACGTCGCGAAACGCCGCGGTCGCAACCGAGAATGGTCCCTGACGCTCCAGCGCCAGCGACATCGCCTGCTCCAGTACTCGTTCAATTCCGGGGTCGCGTTCATCGACCGGTCCGTAAACCTGCAGAACCGGAAGCGGAGGAATATCGGTCTCGGCGTAGGCAGTGGGGGCGAGCAGGACTGCGAACCAGACCGTCAGAGCAAGAACGCGTGCCGCCGGCCTCTGCCAACCCATCATTCACTCCAGAAAATCGCGGATGCTCTTTCGGGTCACGCCGCGATCGCGGCAGATTGCCCGGTAGAACT
>REDM01000016.1 GCA_007693485.1 Spirochaetaceae bacterium | reverse complement strand
GCGCGCATTCTCCACCACCGCCGGTGCCTGCGAAAACTCAATCACCGCATCGCAGTCGGCCAACGGCGCGTCGGCGGCGGTGCGCACGTTCGCGCCTGGGTCGGACGGGTCGATCCTCGTCACCACGGTGTGACCGCGCTCAACGGCGATGCGCTCGATTTCCCGTCCCATGCGGCCGTAGCCGCACAGCGCCAGTTTCACGCATCAACTCCCTGGCAGAGCGTGGCCGCCGAGGTGTTCACGATATCCGCCACCGAGCAGCCGCGCGACAGGTCGCTCACCGGCTTTGCGAACCCCTGCAGGAAGGGACCGTACGCTTCGGCCTTGGCGAGCCGCTGGACCAGCTTATAGCCGATGTTCCCGGAGTTGAGGTCGGGGAAGACCAGCACGTTGGCCCGACCGGCAACCGATGACGTAGGTGCCTTTTTCTTGCCCACCGACTCCACGAGGGCGGCGTCTGCCTGCAACTCACCGTCAATGGCGATGTCGGGCCGCTTCTCTCGCGCGATGCGGGTTGCCTCGCGTACCTTGTCCACGTCGGGGTGCTCCGCCGAACCCATGGTCGAGAAGGAGAGCATCGCCACCGCGGGTTCCACGTCCAGGAAGCTTCGGCACGACTCGGCTGCCGCGATCGCGATCTCGGCGAGCTGCTCGGCGGTGGGATCGGGGATCGTGGCGCAGTCTGAGAAGACCATGTGTCCGTCGGCGCCCCAGGTGCGATCGGGGACTTCCATCACAAAGCAGGACGAAGCGTACCTGGTGCCGGGGCTGGTCTTGATGATGGTAAACGAAGCGAGCAGCACCGCGGCAGTGGCGCTCTCCGCACCGGCCACCATGCCGTCCGCATCGTTCAGGCGAACCATCATGGCACCCCACTTCAGTGGCTCGAGCATTTCTTTCAGTGCCGCTTCCTGCGTCATGCCCTTGTGCTTTCGCAGCTCCACGTACTCAGCCGCGTAGCGCGTGAGATCGGGCGAACCGGCGGGGTCGACAACGGTGATCCCTGCAAGCGATACCCCCGCGTCGCCCGCAGCCGCCAGAACAGCTGCATCGGTCCCGATGAGGGTCACCGCTCCGGCGAGTCCTTCATCCATGATGATGCGCGCCGCCTGCAGGGTGCGCGGTTCGGTGCCCTCCGGCAGTACCAGTCGTCGTTTGAGGCTCTTTGCCTTGGTCTTCATTCGGTCGGTAAAACCCATCGTCTGCTCCCAAAATGTGTGTGAATTGGATCGGTTTCCCATTCTACCAGCTTTCGCGAGATGGGAAAACCGGGTATGATGCCGCCCATGCAAACCGGAGTCATCGGTCTGGGAAGGTTTGGCGCGTTCTGGGCCACGCTGCTCGCACGGCAGTTTCCCGTGCTGGGCTACAATCGAAGCCCCAACCGGCCAATTCCCAACGGCATTCAAACGGCCGGCCTCGCCGAGGTGTGCGCCTGCGACGCGCTCTTTCTCTGCGTCTCCATCTCGGCGATTGATGCGGTTGCCACCGAAATCGCGGGCCTGGTCTCTTCGCACACCGTGGTCATCGACACCTGCTCCGTCAAGGAGTACCCCCTGCGTCTGCTGCGCGAGCGGCTGCATCCGCACACGTCGATCATCGGCACCCATCCGATGTTTGGACCTGACTCCGCACGGGATGGCGTGAAGGGCCTCCCGTTGATTCTCTGCCGGGAGCGCGCTGATGAGTCGGTGGTCCAGTATTGGGCCGAGGCGTTTCGTGGCTTTGGATTGCAGGTGATGGAGATGAGCGCCGAAGAGCACGACCGCGAGGCCGCCTACACCCAGGGCATCACGCATTTCGTTGGCCGGGTGCTTCGCGAACTCGACGTGAAGCCAAGCGCCATCGCCACCCTCGGGTACCAGAAGATTCTGGAGGTGGTCGAGCAGACCTGCAACGATCCAATGCAGCTCTTTGTTGATCTGCAGCGACACAACCGGTTCACCGCCAATATGCGCCGCGACCTTACCGCTGCCTTCGGCCGCGTGGTGGAAAAGCTCGGACCATCGGGCGCCCCGTCCGCTCCTCGAGACGGGAACGCGTCTCCCCACGATCACCCGTATTGACAGCCCGACCGGCGCGACCGTAGGATATCCCCATGGCAGACCTTCGCATTCGAACCATCGACGAAGCCGAGATCGACACCCTCCTCTCTGAAGACGTGGAGTTTGAGGGCGAACTGACCTTCCAGGACGCCGTCCTGGTGAAGGGTGTGGTGCGCGGAAAGATCGAGTCGTCGTCCGACCTTTTTGTCAGTGAGCAGGCACACGTAGACGCCGAAGCCACCGCCGAGATGATCTCGGTGAAGGGACGGCTCACGGGGAGCATTCACGCGCGGCGAAAGCTCGAGTTGTTTTCAACGGGGCGGATTGAAGGCCATGTGCAGACACCCGATCTGATCGTGCAGAGTGGGGCCGTGCTCAACGGGTCGTGCCGCATGGATGGCGCGCCGAAGGAGACCGACTGATGAACGGCAGGATTGCGCTCGCGCTTGTTCTGGCGATGGTCGTGCCCATTGCCACGGTGCAGGGGCAGCAGGCCGATGCCCTGCAGATGTTCCGCGACGGCCAATACAACCAGGCGGTACAGACCACCCTGCGCGAGATTCAGGAAATGCCCCGCAACATGGACGCATACACCGTTCTGGGCTGGAGCTTGCTCGAACTGCGCCGGTTCGAAGAAGCGCTCGACCACGGTACGCGCGCTCTTGCGATCTCCCCCTTCGACCCCCGCATCATCCATATCGTGGGAACCGCGCAGTTCAATCTGGGTAGGGATCTTGAGGCGCTTCGCCTCTTTGAGCAGTACGCCCAGATCCTGCCGAACGGCAGCCAGATCGGTCCGGTCTACCAGATGATGGGAGAGATCTTCATCCGGATGGGGGAGTTTCAT
>REDM01000083.1 GCA_007693485.1 Spirochaetaceae bacterium | reverse complement strand
TCCGTGCAGCCGACCTGGTGATCGATATGGGGCCCCAAGCGGGAGAGGCGGGCGGGGAGATTGTCTTTCAGGGATCGCTGCCTGAGCTACTCGCATCGCGCACATCACTCACGGCCGCCTACCTCACCGGCCGCCGCTCGGTGAGCCTGCCCGCCGGTCGCACCGGTACGCCGCGCGCGGATGAAACCCGCCCGGGGAGCATCGGTATTCGGGGCGCTGCCGAGCACAACCTGAAATCGATCGACGTCGATCTGCCCCTGCATACCCTGGTGTGCCTGACCGGTGTCAGTGGATCGGGGAAGTCTACTCTCATGGAGGAGGTGCTCTACAACGGGATTCGGGCCATGACGGGTCGCCCGGTAGATACACCCGGGCGCTGCACCACCATCCTCGGGATCTCGCAGATTGACGACGTGGTGCTGGTCGATCAGTCCTCCATTGGAAAGACCACGCGATCCAACCCCGCGAGCTACGTTGGGGCGTTCGAGGCCATTCGTGCCCTCTTCGCCGCGGAGCCGGAGGCGGTGGAGCGTGGGTATACCGCGGGCACCTTCAGTTTCAACTCCGGCAACGGCCGCTGCCCCACGTGCGGAGGGAACGGCTTCGAGCACGTCGAGATGCAGTTTCTCAGCGACGTCTACGTGCGGTGCAGCGAGTGCAATGGTACACGGTATCGATCGCAGATCCTCGACATCAGGCTGAGCGAAGACCGGCCGGGGTTTCCTGCCGCGGTGAGCATAGCCGATGTCCTGGAGATGACGGTTGATCGGGCGTGCGAGTACTTTGCCGATTTCCCAAAGGTGCTTCGTGGCCTCGAACCGCTTCGAGCCGTTGGACTCGGCTACCTGCGCCTCGGTCAGCCGGTGCCCACCTTGAGCGGTGGCGAGGCGCAACGGCTCAAGCTGGCGGGCTACCTCGCGGAGACAGCGGGCAAGAAGAACGCCGGACGCAGCCTGCTTTTTCTCTTCGACGAACCAACCACCGGGCTTCACTTTGAAGACATCGCCGTACTGCTCATCGCGTTCCGCCGCCTCCTGGAAGCGGGACACTCGGTGGTGGTGATTGAGCACAACCTCGACGTAATCGCCGCGAGCGACTGGATCATCGACCTTGGTCCCGAGGGCGGAGATCGGGGCGGGCGGGTCGTGGCCGCGGGCCCGCCACAAACAATCGTCGCGGGCGAAGGGCACACGGCCCGCGCGCTTCGGGAATACGCGGCGGGCGGTGCTTCCGCTGCCGCGGAGACGCTCCTTGCGGCAGAAGCGCCGCCTGCCTACCGCGCCACGGCGGGGATCTCTCCGGCTGTTGTCTCCCATGATGTCATCGAGATCCGCCACGCTCGGGAGCACAACCTGAAAAACATTGACCTGAAGATCCCGCTTGGGAGTTTTTCGCTGATTACCGGCGTGAGCGGCAGCGGAAAGAGCACCATCGCATTCGACATCCTCTTTGCCGAGGGACAACGCCGCTATCTGGAATCGCTCAACGCCTACGCACGCCAGTTTGTGCAGCCGGCGGCGCGCCCCGATGTGGACGCAGTGCTCGCGGTGCCTCCGACGGTGGCCATTGAGCAGCGAACTACCCGCGGCGGCTACAAGAGTACGGTTGCCACGGTGACCGAGGTGTACCACTTTCTGCGTCTGCTGTTTGTGAAACTGGGTGTGCAGTACTGTCCGCAGTGTGAGGTTGCCATTCAACCCCAGACGCCGGACGCCGTTGTATCCCAGATCCTGACCGACTACCGGGGTCGCACAGTGCAGCTGCTGGCACCGCTGGTGGTAAGTCGCAAGGGATACTATACCGATCTGGCACGCTGGGCCGCCGCCAAGGGGTACGAGCACCTGCGCGTGGACGGCGAGCTCCTGCCCACCGACTCGTGGCCGCGCCTGGACCGGTTTCGGGAACACACCATCGAGTTGCCAGTTGCCGAGATGAAGATTACCGCGCGCGTCGAGCGAGACGTTGCGGCGGCGGCAGGAAAGGCGCTTGGGTTTGGGAAGGGCGTTCTTCATCTGGTTGCCGGTGGGTCCACGGTGGTTTTCTCGACCCGCCGTGCCTGCCCGAGCTGCGGTACCGGATTCGCCGAGCCCGATCCACGGCTGTTTTCCTACAACTCGCGGCACGGATGGTGTCCCACCTGCACCGGCACCGGCCTCGCCGTTCCGCCGGACGCCGGTGAGGAAGAGCGGGGCGACATCTCGGTGGTGGACCGTCTCGCCGCGCCCTGCCCGGAGTGCGCGGGAACCCGCCTCAACGCCCAGGCGCGTGCCGTGCGCTTCGGGAACCGATCCATCACCGACGTCGCTGCGCTCAGTGTGGATGATTCCGCCGAGCTCGTTGCCGCGATGGAGCTGCAGGGTCGGGAGGAGGCGATCGGTCGCGATATCGTGGCGGAGCTTCGGTCGCGGCTCAGTTTTCTACAGCAGGTGGGGCTTGGGTATCTGCCGCTCGATCGCGCCGCGCCGACGCTCTCGGGAGGTGAAGCGCAGCGAATCCGCCTGGCGTCGCAGCTGGGGTCCAATCTGCGCGGCGTCTGCTACGTGCTCGACGAGCCGACAATCGGTCTTCACGCGCGTGACAACGCAATGCTCCTCGATACCCTGACCGGTCTGCAGCGCAAGGGCAACACCGTTGTCGTGGTGGAGCATGACGAGGCCAGTATTCGTCGCGCCGAACACGTGATCGACCTTGGTCCCGGCGGAGGGGTAACCGGAGGCGAGGTGCTCTTCGCAGGGACTGCCGCCGCCTTTCTGAAGGATCGCCGATCGATCACCGCGGCCTTCCTTCGAAACCCGCCGCGCCATCCCCTGGTGCCGCGTCCGCCTCGTGTCGAGGATCGCGGCACCATCATCATCCAGGGTGCCGACCTGCACAATCTGAACGATGTCGACGCCGAGATTCCGCTTGGACGCTTTGTCTGCGTGACCGGTGTCAGCGGCAGCGGCAAGAGCTCGCTCATCCGCGACGTGCTCCACCGCAACCTTGCCGCACTGCTTGCGCCGGGAGTCCGTCGGAAGAAGAGCGCGCCGGCGCTGATCGGCTGTCGCGGAATCGACGGGCACCGTCTGGTGAGCGCAATTCGGGAGGTCGATCAGACGCCCATCGGCAAGACGCCGCGATCAACACCGGCGACCTACGTGGGGATCTGGGACGCCATCCGCAAGCTCTTTGCCGGGCTGCCGGAGTCCCGGATGCGTGGGTATACCGCGAGCCGCTTCTCGTTCAACACAACCGGGGGGCGTTGCGAAAGCTGCGGTGGTCAGGGGCTGCAGCGTATCGAGATGAGTTTTCTCCCCAACGTCACGGTGATCTGCGAATCGTGCGCGGGAAAGCGGTTTACCCCGGACACGCTTGAGGTGGAGTTCAAGGGTCGGAGCATCAGCGATGTGCTGGAGATGAGCATTGAGCAGGCGGTGGAGTTCTTCGCCGCCCAGCCGAGCATCCATCGCCCCCTGCAGCTGCTCTGCGATGTGGGCCTTGGCTATCTGCGTCTCGGCCAGCAGAGTCCCACCCTCAGCGGCGGCGAGGCACAGCGCATCAAGCTGGTAACCGAACTCGCCAAGGCGCGCACCGCCGGGGAAGCCCCGCGCCGCGGCGCCGCTTCCGGCGCGGCTACTCCCGGTGGCGCCCTCTACATTCTGGACGAGCCTACCATCGGGCTGCATATGGCCGACGTCCAGCGCCTGGCCGAGGTGATTCACCGGCTGGTCGACGCGGGAAACAGCGTCATCGTCATCGAGCACAATCTCGACCTGATCGCCGAGGCCGACTGGATCATCGACCTGGGCCCGGAAGGTGGCGCCGGGGGCGGCAATGTGGTGGTCTCGGGGCCACCGGACCGAGTGGCTGCCGAGCCTCGCTCGCACACGGGGCGGTTTCTGGCGGAGGTACTTGCTCATACGGCACCCGGTGACGCCGCGCCCCGGCCTCTCCCGGACACCGTGCCGTAAATCCGCACCAGCGCCGCGAACAGAACCGACTGCAGGCGGTGCAGAACGGTATCGAGCCGCCGATCGCCGCAGCCGCAATACCAGTGGTTCACCCCGGTGATGCGGAAGCGCACGTACCCGTGCCCTGCCAGGTGCTCCCGTACGCGTCGATCGCGACCAAACGAGTTGTCCTCGATAATGAGCACCCGGGGCTGCCACCGCTGGAGGGTGAGTCCGCGCAGAACCGATAGTTCGTTTCCCTCCACGTCGATGGAAATCAGCTCGACGCGGTTCGCGCGTACTTCTTCCAGTATCGAATCCAGCGTGCGGGTGCGAACCCGGACGGCCTCTATTCCGCCGGTGTGCTCGTCGATGCGCGAGAGCGCTCGGTTGACGTTGTTGAGCGTTGACAGCGTGTCTCCGCCGCTTGCAATCAGAAACTCGGCTTCGCCGTCTTGCTCGTCCGCCGCGGCTTCGACAACGGCGCAGCTCCGGCGAGCCCGGATCTGGTTGGCGAGGTAGGGGACCGGTTCGACCACCAGGCAGGGATGACCGAGCTCCTCGAAAAAGAGCGTGTTGCTTCCGGTGACCCCGTCGTTGCCGCCAATTTCTACATAGAGGCCATCACCGTCGGGGATCAACCGGTGAAGCGTGACGTCTTCTCCAAACTGGGCGTAGGCCATGGGCGTGATGGTACCAAATGAACCCTCAGCCGAACAGAGCCGTGTTGACCTGAGTGTCGAGCACACTTATAGTGGCCCCAATGTTTGGTGGTATCGGAATTCTCATGCTCTTCCTCCTGATTGGAGAGGCAATCTCGGGGCTGGGTCTCGCCCTGCCGGGAAACGTCATCGGAATGCTGTTGCTGACCGCCGCGCTTTCGCTGCGCATCGTGCGTCTGGAGCAGGTCCAGGGGGCGACCAACACGCTGCTGGATAACCTGGCGTTTCTCTTTGTTCCGCCCTCCGTGGGCGTCATGGTCTACTTCAATTTGCTTGGCGAGAACTGGCCCGCCATCGTGGTCTCGCTGGCGGTTGGGGCAACGGCCGTCATGCTGGCGGTGGGCCTGCCCACCCAGTGGTGGATGCGGCGAATGGAGCGAAAACACGCCGATGAAGGAGACCCGCTGTGACCTTCCCACCCGTCATTCCTCAACCCGTGCTCTGGGTCGCGGTGTCGCTCCTGCTCTACGTGCTGGCCAAACCGCTCTACCAGCGCGTGCGGTTTCCCCTGCTTCATCCGGTCATGGTCACCGGAGCCCTGCTGATTCTGATTCTGCGGCTGACGGATACCGACTACCAGACCTATATGGAAGGTGGTCGGCTCATCTCGTTCTTTCTTGGCCCGTCGGTTGTCGCGTTGGGGGTGCCGCTCTACGTCCGTCTGCAGGAGATGAAGCGGTCGGCGCCGATGATGCTCTCCGTGGTGTTCTTCGGCAGCGCCGTGGGGATTGTGGCGGCGGTGGTGCCGCCTCTGATGATGGGAGCCCCGGACGTGGTGGTTCGGGCGCTTGCGCCCAAGAGTGTTACCACCCCAATCGCGATCGCCGTCGCCGAAGGGATCGGCGGAGACGCACCCTTGACGGCGGTGTTTGTGGTGCTCACGGGAATCTACGGAGCCGTGGTTGGACCGGTGATTCTACGGCTGTTTGGCGTCACCCATCCCATTGCCTTTGGTCTGGCGATGGGCAGCGCCGCCCACGGCATCGGTACGGCCCGTTCGCTGGAAGAGGGGCAGCTGCAGGGAGCGGCGGCAGGATTGGGTATATGTCTGTGTGGTATTTTGACCGCCATCCTGACGCCGTTTCTGGTAAATTTCCTCCTCGGATGACAAAACCCGCGTTACCTTTTGCTCAGGTCAAGGTTTAATGAGTGGAAACCAGTAAGGTTTCCAGGAGGCTCAGAAGCGATGGGTAACGATCCCAAGAAGAAGCCCGCGGCTCCCGCTGCTCCGTCAAAGAGCGCGCCCAAGGCTGACAAGAAACCCGCTCCCAAAAAGAAATAACGGGCGCTCATCTTGTCTCACGCATCCGGCCGTCCCACAAGGACGGCCGGTTCTGTTTCCGAGTGTTCCAAAGCCTGTGCTTTTTTTTCGCATGACCCGTTCGAGATCGGCGTGGTGGACCCTGTTTCGACTCTCGCGGTACATTGGGCGAAGGTGAACGTCAATCACCGGGAGGGTAGCCGTTGTTGCGCCAAATCGCGAAGTCCATTACCGTTGGGGCAATTGCAGCCGTGTTTCTCTTCATGGTGCCGATCTTCAGCGCCGGAGCTCAACCGACGGACATCCGCATCGTCGCGCCATACGCCGGCTTTGTCACAAGCGTGTACGAGCGCGAGTCTGCCAACGGGGACATCCGCCTGAAAGACACCGACCTGATGCTTGGTCTCTATGCGCAGTGGATCCGCCCCGGGAAGTTCCAGGCGAATGCGTTTCTCTATCACGCGCCGGACGTAAACTACGCCTCCCTCTGGGGGCTGCACACCAACGTGGATTTCTATTTTGCGCTCGGTGAGATCGAAAACCTGGTGATCGGCGGTGGCGTGCAGTTTCTGATGATCGACATCGACGCGGGGGACAACATCGTCTCCGTCTCTCCGATGGGCACTGAAGTGAACCTTCAGGACTTTACCCTCAGGACCTCGGTGGTCGCTCCGTACCTCCGAACCGGCCGACAGGTTCCGTTCGGCGATGCGCGGACGAATGTGGTAATCTTCCCGTGGGTCGGGGGCGAGGTGAACTTCGTGGGCGGAGATGTATCGTTCGGGCTGCCGTTTCCACCACCGGGCACGACGATCGATGAATCAATCGATGACATTGATCTCTACGCTCTGGCGGGGATCAACGTACGGGCCAACCTGTGGCGTTTTCTGCAGATTGATGCGAAGTACTCCGCGGCCTTCGATCCCTACACCTTCCTGCCGCGGGCGTCAATCATGACCAACGTATTCTTCACCCGGAACCTTGGCGTCTCGTATCGCTTCAGTGCGATGGAGTCGAGCGCAGGAAGCACCGTGTACCATATCTTTGGAGTCGCGGGTGCCTTCTGAGTGGCGCGCACCAGCCTTTGGCATCGCGCTGGTGCTGGCGCTTGGTGTTCCGGCGCCGCTGTACGCCTTCGAGGGGTTGCAGGAGATTGCCGTGGCCCACGAGATCACGCGGCTGCTGCTGCAGCTTGGGGTGATCATCCTCTTCGCCCGGCTCGGGGCAACCGTCGCCAAGCGGCTGCACCTTCCTTCGCTGCTGGGAGAGGTGACCGTTGGGCTGCTGCTCGGTCCGTACGCGCTGGGCGCCACGCCGGTTCCGGGGTTCCCCGACGGCCTGATTCCGCTTGCGGACGGGCCCTTCTCGGTCTCGTTGCAGCTCTACGCCTTTGCGGCGGTGGGGGCGGTGATCCACATCCTGGCAGTCGGGTTGGAATCTGACCCGCATCTGTTCAAGCGGATGTCCCCGCGGGGCATGGCCGTAGCCATTGGAAGCGCGACCGCGGCCCTGGTGGTTGGTGCCGGTGTCGGGGTGCTCTACCTGGGGTATCCCGTGACCGACCAGCGGGTGCTCTTTTTCGCGGCGCTCTCGGTGTCCACGTCGCTGGGGGTGCAGGCGCGAATTCTGCACTCTCAACACCGCCTCGGCTCACCCGAAGGGGCGGCGATCGTGGGCAGTTCGCTGCTGCAGGATGGGCTCGCGATTGTGGTGCTCGCCATCGCGATGGCGCTGGATCCGCAGGCGGGCACGCAGGCGTCTTGGGCGCACGCCGCCCCGGTGGCGCTGATCGCCTTTGTGGTCTGGATTGGCGGATTCTTCCTCTCGGTCTGGGCAGCTCCCCTCATCGCGCGGACCTTCCGGCGGTTCGCATCTCCCAACGTCTTTGCCATGCTCTCGGTTGCGCTGGCCCTGGTGCTCTCGGCCGTCTTCGAGACCTTCGGCGTAGCCGCCATCATCGGCGCCTACATCCTGGGCCTGGCCTTTTCCCGTACCGACGTGGCCGACGTGCTGACCGAGAAGATCGCACCGGTCACCAGTTTCTTTGTGCCGGTGCTCTACGTGGTCATGGGCATGCTCATCGATATCCGGGTGCTGGTCACACCCGAGGTGCTGCTGCCGGGAATTGCGTTTGCGCTGGTGTCGGGCGCAGCCAAGCTGCTGGGTGGCGGCATCCCCGCGCTTGCAACCGGCTTCAGCAAGTGGGGGGCGCTGCGCGTCGGTCTGGGAACGGTTCCTCGCGGTGAGATCGCCCTCATTATTGGCGCAGTGGGCCTTGCCTCCGGGATACTGTCGCCCACCGCATTCAAGGTGATGGCGGTGATGGTGGTATTCTCGGTGGCGATTGGATCCCCCGCGATTGCGGCGGCCTTTCGCTTCGGCGGATCGGGCACACGGGGCGGCTGGGGGCGAAGCGAGCAGGTAACCACCGATCTCGACCTCCCCAATCCTGAACTGACCGAGCTCCTGGTTGCCGGCATTGTCCGGGCCGCGGAGCAGGATGGGTTCTTCGTGCACCGCATGGAGCTCGCCGATCCCGTTTACCGCATGCGCCGCGACGAGGTTTTTCTCTCGCTGCGGCATTTCCCGACGAGAATCGAGCTGCGCTCGGACGCGCGTGATGTTACGCTGGCCAGGACGCTGATCTACGAGGTGCTGGTGCACGTGAGCGACCGCATCGGTCGGCTCACCAGCGTGGTGGTGCCGGAGACGCTCCGGCGTGATATCGCTTCGGCACCAGCGTCGGGGGGGAAGGGTGAACGAATGATTGCATCGCATCTGGATATCGCCTGCGCACAGCTGCCACTGAAGGGCGCAACCCGCGAGGCGGTGATCGAGGAGTTGGTCGATCTGCTGCACGCAGCCGGGAAGCTGAAGGACCGTGACCACGTGCTCTCGGATGTACTGGAGCGCGAGCGGTCGGTGAGTACCGGTATGGAGCGGGGTGTCGCCATTCCGCACGCCAAGACCGACGGAGTCGAGTCTATTGCCGTGGCGGTTGGAGTTGCGCCCGGTGGGGTGGACTTTGGCGCGATCGACAACCAGCCGTCGCGGCTGATTTTTCTCATCGCGTCGCCGACAGAGAGCCGCGGCCCCCACCTTCAGCTGCTCTCGTCCATCGCGACGCTCTGCGGTCGCGCCAACGTGCTGGATGCGGCGCTGAAGGCATCGTCAACTCAGGAGCTGATCCGAACGTTGAGTGCCTGACTCGGGCTATCGCTTGCCGGTTACCTTGATGATGTGGTAGCCAAACTGCGTCCGGACCGGATCGCTGATTGAACCGACTCCCAATTTCTTCACGGCGTCCTCAAACGCCTTGACCATCTTTCCCTCGCCAAACCAACCGAGGTCTCCGCCGCTCGACTTGCTCGGGCAGGTGGAGTGCTTTCTCGCCATCTCTTCAAAGCGCGCGCCCTGCTTGATCTCCTGTCGCAGGCGCCGGGCGAGATCCTGACTGGCAACGAGGATATGACTTGCTTTCCATTCCATGGCGATGAATTGTCCCGAAAGTGGCCCGTCTCGTCAAGGAAGAGGCGTACCAGGTCAGGAACGGGTCTGCCAGGTCACCAGACGGCGGCCACCGGGGACAACGTGCACTTCCATCGGCACGCCGTATGTTGCGGAGAGCCGCTCACTGGTGATGGCGTCGTCCGCCGGCCCGCAGAAAAGGATCTCGCCGGCGCGCATCAGCGCGACGGTGTGTGCGGCGGCCGCCGCGAGACCCGGATCGTGGGTGGTGAAGACCACGGTGACGCCCCGTGCCGAGAGCCGCCGGATGAGATCCAGCAGTCGCGCGGTATTGGCCGGGTCGAGGTGGGACGACGGTTCGTCCATCAGCAGTACCGAGGGTTCCTGGGCGAGCGAACGCGCCGCCATGACCAGCTGTTTCTCGCCGGCGCTGATGGTGTTGACGCTGCGGTCCGCCCATTCCAGCGCTCCCACTGCCTCCAGCGCCTGTTCGGCGGCGCGCACGTGGCTGCGGTCGGGAATCTGCAGGGTCCCCAGATGGGGCGCGCGTCCGAGCAGCACGTACTCGAGGACCGAGTACTCGAACGGAACGTGCTCGTCCTGCGGAACCAGGGAGAGCGCTCGGCCCATATCGCGACGAGCGATACCGGTAAGCGGGCGGCCGCCCAGCGAGATGCTTCCTGCCTGTGGCTGCAGCCACCCCAGGCAGAGGTTGAGCAGGGTGGTCTTCCCGCACCCATTGGGTCCGAGGAGGGCGGTCACGACGCCGCCGGGCAGGTCGAGACAGAGATCGCGCAACACGGGCGCCGCAGCCGCGTCGTAGCCAAAGCGGACGTGGTTGACGCTGATGATCGGTGAGGTGGACGATGGATCGTGGGTTGAAGCGCTGGGTGCTGTGGGTTCTGATGTACGGTTCATTTCGATCTGTTCCTTCCGTTCCTACCGCTCGATCCGGAAGCCGGGACGGGCGAGCAGGATCACAAAGCCTGCCGCTCCAAACAGCGACGTCAGGATTCCCAGCGGGATTTCGCCGGGCAGGAGCGATCGGCCGATGGTGTCGCAGGCGGCAACAAAGGCCGCCCCCAGTCCGATGGAGGCGGGGACCGACCAGCGGCCGTCGGCACGGAAGAGCCTCCGCGCGATATGCGGGATCAGGAGGCCAACCCAGCCGACGATGCCGGCGACCGAGGTGACCGCCGCTGTGGCCACGGTGGCGCATGCGAGCAGGACCAGCCGTTCGCGACCGGGTGCGGCGCCGAGGGAGAAGGCGACGCGGTCGTTGAGCGAGAGCAGGTTGGCGCGCCAGCGCATCGCGAAGAGCACCGCGAGGGCGGGCAGCACCGTGGGAAGCAGGTAGAGCAGTTCGCGCCAGCCAATGGCCCAGAGCCCGCCGAGCATCCAGAACGTGATGGCCGGCAGCTGATCCATTGGGTCCGCGACGTATTTCAACATGCCGACTCCCGCGGAGAAGATTGCCGACACCGCGATGCCGGAGAGCACCAGTCGAAGCACCCAGCCGCCGAAGCGGATCTTTCGTGCCACGTGGTACGACACCCCCAGTCCCGCCGCGGCAAAGAAGGCGGCAGACAGCTGCACCACAATCGGTGGGGCCGAGAAGGCCACAATGGCGAGCGCGGCCCCGAAGGCGGCACCCTGGGTGACGCCCACCAGCCCCGGCTCCACCAGTGGGTTGGCAAACAGCATCTGCAGCACGGTGCCCGATGCTGCGAGGGCTGCGCCCACCAGCAGGGCGGCAAGCACGCGCGGGAGCCGAAGCCCAAAGAGGATGCGCGCTGCAAGCGGATCACGCCCGAGGTCCTGCAGCGGGATGAATCCCGGGCGCGGATATCGGCCAATCAAAACGGCGAGCACCGCGACCACCACCACCGCGCCCGCGACAAGTGCCGCGCGCCGACGCAGTGAGAAGGCGCCGTTGGAATCCTGACTCAACGAAGGTCGCCGTCCAGCAGCGGCACGATGATGGAGTCGATCTGGGTGTCGGTCATACCGAACAGAAAGGCGAAAAACTCGCGCATGGTGCTCTCCATGTTCAGGTCGCTGAAGCGCTGCGGATGCAGGCGCGTTGCGAGCCACTGAAGGCCCAATACCCAGCGAACGTCGGGCTGATCCCAGCTGTAGAAGTCACCCGGAAAGGCGTAGACGCGACCATCCTGCGTCGCACGCAGCGAGCGCCACTCGGGGCGCGCCAGCGTGCGTGCGGCGACCTGGTCAACCGGCTGCCGGTAGGAGACGATGGTGACCACGTCCGGATTCCACGCTGCAATCTGCTCGAACGAGACCGGTTGCCAGCCTCGCCCCGGGTTTCCTTCAACCCAGACCGGGGTCCCCCCCGCCATCCGTACCAGGTCGGTCTGGAGCCAGTCACGGGGAGGGATGGAGAAGACCGGTTCCCCGGCGCTTTCCGTATAGGAGAGCAGGAGAACCCGCGGCCGCTCTGAATGCGGGATGTCGCGAACCCGAGACTCTATGGCCTCGCGCCGTGCGGCGAAGAACGCGATGAGCTCCTCGGCGCGAGACTCGTTCTCCAGGACGCGCCCGAGGATCCGCAGATCGCGCTCGTACTGCTCGGGCGTCTCGAGGTCGATGTAGACCACCGGCACCCCGAGCCGCTCGAGCCCGTCACCGAGATCGTCGCGCATGATCGACTTCAGGATGGCGACGTCGGGAAACACCGCAGCCATCTGCTCGGGGCCGACGTTGCGGTGAAAGATCGTCTTCTCGCCGTAGGCGGGATCGATCGCCTCAAAGAAGTTCCCCTTTCCCTGCTGGATGTCGCCGATGCCAACAATTCGCTGCGATGCGCCGGGAAAGAGATAGATCCCGCCCGCTGTCATGATCACCGCCCGCCCGCCGAGGGCGATCCGCTCCGCCGGCCGCGGGATTGTCACCTCCCGCCCGAGGGCATCGGTGACGACTTGCGTAGGCAGATCCTCCGCCATGGGGCGCGCCGCGGCGTGGGGCATTGCCGTAAGCAGAAGGAGAGCGACTGTCAGAAACAGCGTATGGGAAAACCGGGAAGCGGTTGATGGATGCATGGGCTACTCCGTGTTGAGTTGATGCGCCATCGTACCGCGATGGGCGGGGTCCGGCAAGCGCACCACGAGCGGCCGAGGGTCGCGCACGACCCGTGCACCTGCGATCTACCCGGCTGTGTACGCTGCAAAACAGCGGCAAAATCCGGCTGACGTCTGTTTTTGATCGGCCGGCGATAGCGCCCCCCGTCGGTTCAGGATCAGATCGACGTCAATGGAGAACACCTTCCACCGGATAACCGACGGCGCTCTCAGTCCAGCCTCACCCCAGTCGGCAATGTTCACGTCGCTCGTCCATGAGCTTCGCCGCGCGCTCGTAATCATTGCGAGAACCACGACACCGGAGTCCTGGGTGAATGCGGGCGAGGATAGCACAAGTGCCGGCCTCACTTTCTGAATGGGTCGTTCGACAAACGGGAACGGAACTTCTACGATCTCACCGGGTTCATAGCTCATCATCGAGGTCGTCGTTCCATTCACTGAGAGTCTGCTCTACGGCGCCTGCCCACTCAAAATCCACGACCGGGACCTTCCGCAGCACTACCTCATCTTCTCGCACTTCGAAGGAGACGGCATCTCCCGCGGCAATCCGCAAGGAGTCGCGAACCGGCTTGGGAATGGTGGTCTGCCCTTTCGATGAAAGTCGCGATGTCAAGGGTTTCATATTCCTTACCTTCTTACCGTAAAGATACGGTACCGGCAGGATCAGATCAAGTGTCGCTTGACCCTGCGCTCTACCCATCGTCCCGATACCGCCGGTACTCCTCGTCGGTATCCAGGTCGATGATCACGCCTCGATCCTCGACCGCAACGTCTACCATGGCGGCAGCCGAGAGCGCGTCGCGCATGGTGGAATCGGGTGGAAGGGTGCGGACGCGGGCGACCACCGCAGGCGGCAGCAGCACCGGGTGCCCGGGTGCACCGTCGCGCACCGGCCGGACCGCCGGGAAGTCGCGGTCTCTGACCTGGCTCACGGTCGCGTGGCTCATGTGGTGCTCCGCGGCCCGATGGAGCAGGGCGAACACCTCGACGGGTACGAGGGGCATATCAGCGGGAAGCACGAAACACCAGTCGGTGCGAACGGCGGCCATGCCGCACTGAATGGAGGAGAACATGCCGCGGTCGGGATAGGGATTGTGAACAAGGTCGACGCCCGTGCGTCCACCGAACCGCTCGGGCAGCCGCTCATCGTGAGCAACCAGCACGACGCGCGAACCGGCGGAACGTGCGGCGTTGACTACCGCATCCACCACCCAGCCTCCGCGCCACGGCAGGCCGGGCTTCCACTGCCCCATGCGCTGCGACGCACCGGCGGCGGGGATGATGGTGTCGGGGAGGGCACGCATGCCCCGATCATACCGCCCTCCGCCGTGGCGGGTCTACGTCCTGGGTCTGCGGGTCGGGCTTTCCAGAGAATTCTATTGTCACACCGCTGCTGGTAGCACCATACACTCGGTTTGCAGTTTTTGTCATGTTCGATGTGCATTTATTCATTCCTGCCGAAGGAACTCCTTGGGAAAGGTTCTCAATCCTTGACAGCTCACCAGTTCCGTATTTAAATGGTGAGCTATACGAAAACGAACGATTCTGTTGCGGTTCTCACACACAACGGCGCTCGGGTAGAGAAAACTGGAGGAAGGCCGATGTTACACGATTTTTCCTACGTCGCTCCAACGGCGGTAGATGAGCTGTTTACGTTTCTGGCCACACACGGCACAAAGACTGCGGTGTTCTCGGGAGGGACCGATCTCTTCGTGAATATCCGGGGTGGTTTGTCCGCACCCGACTACGTGGTTAATTTGAAATCGGTTCCGGGATTGTCGGATCTGAGCTTTGACCCCAAGGCGGGGCTTTCGATTGGGGCGTGCGTGCCCGTGACCAGGGTTCTGAACGATCCAACGGTCAACAAGAAGTACGGCGTGATTGCGAAGGCCGCCGGTGAGCTCGCGACCCACCAGCTGCGCAACCGCGCGACCGTGGTCGGCAACATCGTGACCGCGAGCCCGTGTGGTGATATGTCGTCGCCCCTGCTCTGCTACGACGCACAGGTTGAGATTGCTTCTGCCGGCGGCTCGCGTATTGTGGCGCTCAAGGAGTTCATCACCGGGGTCAAGCGGACGGTCCTGCAGCCCGAAGAGATCGTGACGCGGATAATTGTTCCAACGACCTACGCCGGAACGAAGGGCAACTACCTGAAGCTCAAGCGCATCAAGGGACACGACCTCGGTGTGGTCGCGGTGGCGATGATTGCCACCAGCAAGGTGATTCGCGTGGCAATCAGTTCTGCTGCTCCCACACCCGTGCTGCTTCCCGATTTTCCGGCATCCGCGAGCGCGGAGACCATCAAGGAGAGCGCCCGGAAGGCGATCTCCCCCATTGACGATGTGCGCTGTACCAAGGAGTATCGCGCGTTCATGGTCGAGGAGTTCATCGATCGACTGCATGCGGAGGTAAAGGCGTGAAGATCACCGTGACCATTAACGGACAGAAATATCAGCGAGATGTGCAGGAGAGCCAGACCCTGCTCGGCTTCCTCCGAGCGGACGTGGGGCTGACGGGGACCAAGGGAGGCTGCGGAGCCGGTGAGTGCGGTGCCTGTACCGTCATCATGAACGGCGAGGCGGTGAACTCCTGCCTGGTGCTCGCGGTAGAAGCCGACGGCGCCACCCTGCAGACCATCGAAGGCGAGACGGTGAAGGGCAAGCTCTCTCCCGTTCAGGACGCCTTTGCCCGTCACCACGCGGTGCAATGTGGCTTCTGCACCCCTGGCATGATCATGACGGTAAAAGACCTGCTGGCGCGGAACCCCAAGCCGTCCCGCGACGAGGTGATTCACGGCATCGAAGGCAACTTCTGCCGCTGCACCGGGTACCAGCAGATCATCGAGGCGGTGCTGGACGCAACCGGCCAGTTGAAGGAAAGCGACAAAGAGGGCCTGAAGTATGTATGAAACCATTCCCGCTGATCAGCTGAATACGGTTGGAAAGAAGTCGGGGCGCGTCGACGCCTATGAGAAGGTAACCGGACACGCGCCCTACGTCTCCGACATGATAATGCAGGGCATGCTCTACGCGGCCGTGAAACAGAGTCCGCACGCCCGGGCGCGCATTGTCAAGATTGACACCAAGAAGGCGAAGGCGCTGCCCGGCGTCCGCGCGGTGGTGACCGGCGAAGAGCTCCAGTACCGCCTCGGCCTCTACGTGGTGGACAAGGACATCCTCGCAAAGACCGAGGTGCGCCACTTCGGCGAAGCGGTTGCCGCGGTTGCCGCTGATTCGCCGCTGATCGCCCAGAAGGCGATCAAACTGATCGAGGTCGAGTACGAGGTACTCGAACCGGTCCTTCATCCGCTGAAGGCTCTGGAGAAAGACGCACCCCTGGTGCATCCCGCGCTGGGTGACTACTCTTACATGGAAGCGGCCTTTACGCCGGTTCCGGGCACCAACATCGCCAACCACACCAAGATCCGCAAGGGCGACGTAGAGAAGGCGTTTGCCCAGGCTGAGTGGATCATCGAGCGGCAGTACACCAACCCCTCGGTGCAGCACGTACCCATGGAGACCCACGTCGCCATCGTGCGCTGGCAGCCCAATGACGAGGTGACCATCTGGTCGTCGGCCCAGTCGCCCTATACGCTGCGGAACCTCTTCTGTACGGCGATGAAGCTGCCGCACCGCAACGTGCGCGTCATCGTCCCCTACGTGGGTGGCGGGTTTGGTGGAAAAGCGGGCATCGGTATCGAGCCGCTGGTGGCGGTGCTCTCACGGCTCGCGGGCGGCCGGCCGGTGAAGCTCATGGCAACGCGCGAGCAGGAGTTCAGTCTGCTGCCGTGCCGCAGCCAGCTCACCTATCGTATCAAGACCGGTATTGCGGCCGACGGAAAGATCGTGGGGCAGCACATGACCATGTACTGGGACGCGGGCGCCTACGCCGACTACGCGGTCAACGTGACGCGTGCCTCGGCGTACTCGGCGGCCGGCCCGTACGAAATTCCCAACGCGTGGGTGGACGCGTACACCATCTACACCAACAAACCCTTCGGTACCGCCTACCGCGGCTTTGGCCACGTTGAGTTCCACTGGGGCATCGAACGCCACATGGATCTGGTGGCCAAGGTGATTGGCATGGATCCGGTGGAGTTCCGCCGCAAGAACACCCTCAAACCGGGTAGCCACACCCTCACCGGTGAACTTATCCGCACCAGCACCGGCAGCATCGACAAGTGTCTTGACGCCGCGTGCAAGTCGATCAACTACGGCAAGCTCACCAAGGCAGAGAAGGATCGCCAGAAGCGAACCGGCATGAAGATCGGTAAGGGCGTTGCCTGCTTCCACAAGGCGCCGGCGATGCCGCCCTTCACCGCAACGGCGGTCATTCTGAAGATGAACGAAGACGGCACGGTGACGGCCAACCTCACCTTGACCGACTACGGACAGGGCAGTTATACGGCCATCGCGCAGATCATCGCCGAACGGCTCGGCTTCCCCCTCGAGCGGGTGAAGGTTGCCTTTGACTGTGACACCGATCGCGACCCCTACGACTGGCAGACGGTTGCCTCCAAGGGGCTCATCCTGAGCGGAAACGCCGCCATCCTCGCGGCCGAAGACCTGCTCGCCTGCGCCTATGACACCGCTTCCCAGGCGCTTCGCTGCAACAAGATCGACCTTGCCCACGATGCGGACAAGATCTACATCAAGCACCACCCGGAGTCTGCGGTGACCTTCCGGCAGATGGCGGTTGGCTATGCCTTTCCCAACGGGAACGGGATCGGCGGGCCAATCATTGGCGTGGGTCGCTACATCGCTCAGGGCCTTTCACACCTGGACAAGGCAACCGGCCAGGGGAATCCTGCGCTGGACTGGACCTACGGCGCCCACGGGATGATCATCGAGGTGAACGAGAAGACCGGCGAGTACAACATCCTCAAGGTAGGTTCGGCCTTCGACGTCGGCAAGGTGGTCAACCCTGACAGCGTGCGGGGCCAGGCGATTGGCGGCATGATGCAGGGGCTGGGAACGGCGGTGTGCGAGGGCTACATCTACGACAAGGAAGGCCATCTGCTCAATCCGTCGTTCACCGACAACAAGATCCCCACCGCGGTAGACATGCCGCTGGAGATCGAGTGCATGGTGGTGGAGACGCCGCAGATCGACGGGCCCTACGGTGCGCGTGGGGTTGGCGAGCATCCCATGATCGGTGTTGCGGCCGCCCTCGGGAACGCCCTGCAGCAGTCAACCGGGGCCGAGATCACCCACATGCCGATGCGCTACGAGGACGTCTGGCGGGCGATTCGACACATCGAGCCGGTGGACAACTGGATCACCAAGAGTCCCTTCGGCAGTTGCAAGTCTAGCCCGCAGATGCAGGGGCACCATCCAGAGCTCGGGTAAAGATCGACGCGATCTCGCCGCGTATGGCCTCGTCGGCCAGCGCGGCGTTAATCCGCTTGACCAGCGGCGCATCGTGTTCGTGCAGCACCATTACCACTTCCAGCGTCGCACAGGTGTCGGTAGCCTCGGCCAGCTCGCTGGAAAAATAGGTGCGTGCGAGGTGACGGCCGACCAGACGATCGGTAATCACGCCGTCCACCTGCTGCCAGATGAGCTTGGCAATTCCATCGATATCGTTGTTCACCGGGACCATCTCGATCCGGGAATCGTCAAGACAATTCAGGGTGTAGGAACCGCGTTGCGCTGCGATCCGCTTTCCGGCAAAGAAGTCTGGAGCAACGTGCGTGTCGGTTGGCTTCCGCGACGCGTGGACAAAGACCACCGGCTCGAAGACCGCGTACGGGTCGGTTGCAATCACCGGCAGCCCGTCAAACATCGCGTTGGGCCACCCGACGTTGGCAATCATGCGCAGATCGCCGGCAGTGAACCGCTGGATTATCTGCTCGAACTCGGCTCCCTCCCACCGGGGGCGTACACCAAGGTGGCGAGAGAGGGCATCGATTACGGAGATGCTGAGCCCGGCGGATTGGCCCTCGCGCAGGTAGACCCACGGTGGGTATGCGATATCGTGGCCAATTGCGACCGTCGTCTCCACCGTGCCGCTCGTGTCGGGTTTTGATTCACCGGAGTATTCGCGAATGGCGGAACGAATCAGCGTTCGTTGCGCCGCCTCGATGCGGGCCACTTCCCGGCCCGACCGCTGCTGGTGCTCCATGCTCGCGATGATGTGGCGGGAACTGTCGGCAAAGAGCCGGGCCGACGACTGCAGCGCGCCCATGTGAGCCGAGAGCTGGTCGGCGTTCTGCGCCTGCTGCTCGATCGACGCCGCAATGGCTCGCACCTCAGAATCGATTACCGCCAGCGCCTCGGCCGAACGGGCGATGTCTTCCTGGGTTTGCTGGAGCTGGCTGGTCACCGCGTCCTTGGTCCCTTCGTACGCTGCCAGACTGGTGGACGAGCTCTGGATATCGCCGGACAGGGAACCCAGCAGCGCTCCCACTTGGTCGGTGAGGGACTTGCTGCGCTCGGCGAGCTTTTTCACCTCGCCCGCAACGACGGCGAAGCCTTTCCCGTGTTCGCCCGCCCGCGCCGCCTCGATCGCGGCGTTCAACGACAACAGATGGGTCAGACCGGAGATGTCGTCGATCTCTTTCACCGTTTCCGCGATGCGGCGTGCTGCATCGGTCACCTTGTCGAAGAGCCCGCGGAAGCTGACGAACTGCTGCTGCATCTCGGCGAGCGACCGAGTCATCTCTTCCATCGCCCGGCGCGACGTAAGCACCGTCTGTGAGGTCTCGCTCACCTTGTGGGAAGAGGTCTCTACATGGGCGGCGGCCTCTTCGGAGAGCGCTGCGCTCTGTTGAAGTTCCCGGTACATTGATTCCACCGACCCGACGTTCTGCTCGTTGGAACGCACCATCTCCCGAACAAAGGACGCGTTGATCTCTGCAACCGAGAGCATCTCGCGAAGATGCCCGGACAGGGCATCGAAGGATTGCGCGACCGCCTCAAAAAACGGAGGCGTCTCGTCCGGTTCACGGACCGATTGGTTTGTCATGCGCATCCTCCTTGATGTGTAGGACCCAATACAAACTCGTTTCCTGATAAACGTATCAATTCCAGTCAGCAATGTAAACGCCGGGGCCGTCCGGTAGGCGGCCGGCCCCGGCGCCCCGGCCAGCGCGGCGGTTCGGGAATGTTCGAAACCGCGTGGTATACTCTTCCGCGAGGTACGACTATGAATCAATTCCGCCCTCGTTCAGCATTCATTCCGCTGTGTGCGGTTTTTGCCGCATTGATGCTTTCCGCACCTGTGCTCTCAGCTGACCTGCCGCTGCAGCGCATCACCCTCTACTCGAGCGGGGTGGGCCACTTCGAGCACGCCGGTAATGCCTCAGCCGATGGCAGCGTCGCGATTGCCGTGTCACGTGAGCATCTGGATGATCTGCTTCGGACGCTGACGCTGGAAGCGGTTGCCGGTGGCCTCGTGCGCGCGGTTGACTACACCGTTGAGGATCCTGTTGAACGCGCGCTCTCCCGGCTTCCGGTTGCACCCGGTGGCACGCTGTTGTCGTTGCTCGCGTCTCTGGTGGGCGAGGAGCTCGCCGTGGGAACGCCCGCAGTACGCGGGCGCCTGATCGCGGTGGAACCGGTGCATTCCACACCGGCGTCCGGTTCAGCGCAGGAGAGCATCCGCATGACTCTGACCACCGCAGAGGGACTACGCACCGTCAGCGTGGGCGACGCGTCACAGATTGCGGTTACCGACGCGCGGCTCCGCTCTCGTATTGAAGAGGCACTCAATCTGGTTCGCGGCGCCCGCGATCCCGACGTGCGCGTGCTCACGGTCAGAACCTCCGGGGCGGCAGCGAGGCAGCTTCGGGCGACCTACATCCGCGAGATGCCGGTCTGGAAACCGACGTACCGGCTCGTTCTGGGCGACGGTCAGGAGCAGCTCCTGCAGGGCTGGGCCATCGTCGAGAACACCACCGAAACCGACTGGGAGAACGTCTTGCTGACGCTGGTTGCCGGCGACCCGGTCTCGTTTCGTATGGCGGTGGCCGACCCCATCTATCAGCGCCGTCCGGTGGTGCCCTTTCCGCTGATCGAGGGCTTCCGGCCTCCGCAGTTTGGCGACGCCTTTCCCCAGGCTCCGTTTGCCGCCGAACGCTCCGCCGCGCCCGCACCCTCCATGGCGTTTCGGGCGGAATCGGCGGCAGCCGCGGACAGCGGGTTTGCCGGCCGGGGCGTAGAGGCTGCGGCTGATGCCGCCGCGCAGGGCGCCTTCCACCGGTACGTGGTGCGGGAGCCGGTTTCGATTCCAGCCGGCGGTGCCGCGATGGTTCCCATTGTGCAGCAGCGAATTCCCGCCGAGCTGATCTCAGTCTACGACCCCGGAGTGAACCCGAGCGTACCGGTGTCGGGCGTAGAGATGACCAATACCACCGGAGCCGCACTCAGCGCCGGACCGATCACGGTCTTCGATCGGGGCGCCTACGCCGGTGAGGCGGTGCTGCGCTATCTGGCCGACGGCGGCGAACGGCTGCTCTCATTCTCGTTGGACCGGCGAACCGAGGTTGATCGCCGCATTGACGCCATGCCCGACCGAATCACCACCGTCCGCATCGACCGGGGGATCATGGTGGTCACGACATTACTCCGACGCGAAACCCGCTACCGGATTGCGAGTCGTGACGCGGCCCGGCGCACGCTGGTGATTCAGCACCGTCGCGATGGCGACTGGCGGCTGGTTTCGCCGGCGCGGCCCGACCAGGAGTACGCCGGTGGTTATCGCTTTCGCGTGCCGTTGTCGGCGGTGGAAACCCGCGAGCTGGTGGTGGTGGAGGAGCGGTCGCGATCAGAGTCGGTGGGCTTGAGTTCCATCGCACCCGACCGGGTTGCGTTCTTCCTGGCACAGCGAGAGATTTCGCAATCGGTGCGGGACGCGCTGGTTCGCGTCCGCGAGCTGCAGGGCGAGGTTACTACCGCGGCCGCCTCGGTGCGCACCGTGGAGCAGGGAATTTCCGATATTGAGCGGGAGCAGCAGCGGATTCGCGCCAACATGGGTGTACTCGCGCAGAACAGCGATCTCTATCGGCGGTACGTGGCGGACCTGACGGCGCAGGAAGACCGGTTGATTGAACTGCGCCGAGATCTCCAGGCCGCTCGTGCCAGGGAGCAGCAGGCGCGCCAGGCGCTGGAACGCTTCATCGCGGGTCTGCGGGTGGGTTAGGGTCGCAGCAGGGGATCGTTACCGTTACGGTGGTTCCACTCTCGCCGCCGGTACCGGCGGCCGTGCTCTCGATGGTGAGGGTTCCACCGAGGCGCTCGACGATGTCGCGGCAGAGCGTGAGTCCAAGACCGGTGCCCTTCTCGCCGGCGGTCCCGACCGACCGATAGACCCGCCCCGAGCCAAAGAGCTGTGGCAGCTTGTCCGCCGCAATCCCGACGCCGCTGTCCTGTACGGTGATCACGGTCGAGCGGGCCGGCTCGGAGTCAGCGCCGTCTGCGGAGTGTCCCTCGCGAGTGGAGTCCACCGTGCGAGCGGTAACCGTGATGCGGTCTCCGGAGCGGGTGAACTTGACCGCGTTATTCACGAGATTGCCGATCGTGGTCTTGAGCGCGTGTGAGTCGACCCGTGCCAGAACCGTTTCCTCGCACTCGGTCTCGACTGTTACCGACTTTGCGAGCGCGGCCCCGTGATAGGCCTCGCAGACCGAGTGCAGCAGCGGGGCAATGGGAATACAGTCCGTGGACAGCGAAGTATGGCCGGTGTGCAGCTGCGACCATTCCAGCAGGTTCTCCAGCATCGACTGCAGTCCCCGTGCAGAGCTTGAGACGACGGTCGAGATATCCTGAAGCTCTTCACGGTCGAGCGTTGTGAAGTCTTTGACCACGGTCTCCATGACACTCGCCATCCCGTGAATGGGACCGCGCAGGTCATGAGCAATGATGGAGAAGAAGCGGTCACGCGTCGCGTTTGCCTCCTTCAGTTGCGCGTTGGCGATGCTGAGATCTTCGGTTCGCGCGGCAACCTGGTATTCGAGCTGCTGAGTCTGGAGAACCAGAGCGCGTGTTCTCAGTTTGAGTATCGTCCACGCGATTGCGATTGCCAGGGCCGCCATCAGAGCCGCAAACCAGGGCGTGCGCCAGAACGGGGGCAATATGCGGACTGCGATCCGGGCCGGAGCCACGCTCCACGTTCCGCGGCTGTCGGATCCCACCACTTCAAAGACGTAGCGTCCCGGCGGCAGGCGGGTGTACTCAACAAAGCGGCGATGTCCGGCGTCCACCCAGGTGGGATCGATACCGGTCATCCGGTATCGAAACTGGTTACGGCGGGGTACCGAGAAGTCAAGCGCCGCAAACTGAAACCCGATGAAGTTTTGAGTGTGCGGCAGTTCGATCTCGCGGACGAGGTGGGGTGCACGGTCGGAATCGAAGGGCTGATTCATCACGGTGATCGCGGTAATCTGCGCCGGTGGTGGCGTGCCCTCGGCCGGGTCGGGCGTGTGCGGTATGCGAACGATGGTTCCAAAGGCGCCGAAGAGGTGTTCGCCCGATGCGGTGGTCATGAACCCGCCGGCGAACTCGCGCACGGCCAGGCCGTCGCGCTCGTCCACCTGGTCGATCCGCAGCGGATTGAAGCGGATCCGGTTCATGCCGTTGGTTGTTGCGACATGAACTTCGCCCGGCGCCGTCTCAAGGAACCCGGTCACCAGGTTGCTGGTCAGGCCGTGCGGCGTTCCAATGAAGGAGAACCGCTCCTCGCCCCGGTGGTATCGCGCAAGTCCGCCGCTGCGGGTAGCGATCCAGAGATCGCCGTTGTCCGTCTCGGCCACGCGGCCGACGCTGTTTCCGCTGAGCGACTCGGGGTTGGCGGGGTCGTGCAGAAAGCGGTGGAAGCCGTCGGTCTCCGGGACGTAGTGGTTGAGGCCTCCGTTGGTGGAAATCCAGATTACCCCGAGGCTGTCCTGAAAGAGATGATAGACCAGGTTATTGCTCAGCGATGCCGGGTTGTCGGGATGGTACTGGTAGTGCCGGATGGTTCCGTCGGGCAGCAGCCGCAAAACGCCCGCGTCGTAGGTGCCCACCCAGAGCGAGCCCTCGGTGTCTCGCAATATTGCATAGACAATGGGCGGGCTCGGCATCACCGACTCGAAGATGTGCCACGCACGCTCGAAGCGGTGTTCGTCCGGGAAGTAGCGGTCCATGCCCGCGTTATGGCCAACGAGCACGCTGCCGTCCGGCTCGGTGAGCAGGCTGGTGACGTTGTTGTGGCCGAGGGAGCCGGCGTCTGCGGGGTTGTGCCGCAGGCGGGTGATTTGGCCGGATGTGCCGTCGCGCACGTCCAGGCCTTCGTTCTGGATCACGGCGTACAACCGGTTGCGCCGGACGTCTTCAAACAGCAGCTGGACGCGGCCCGAACTCAGTCGCCGGCTCTCGGGCAGATCCTGGTGCACAAAGCGGAAATCCCGGCGTGCGGGATCGAGTTTGCTGATACCGTTGCCGTTGGTCCCAATCCACACGATCCCTGCGTTGTCTTCGAAGAGCGAGTAGACGATGTTGTGGGCGATGCTGCCCGGAGTCGCGGCATCGTGCTGGTGCTGGGTCAGGTCACCGGTGCGAGGATCGTAGATCACCAGCCCGCCGCCCCAGGTTCCCAGGTAGAGCAGCCCGGTGCGCGCCAGGAGTACCGAGTATACGCGGTTGTCCGGAAGCGCGATGGTGTGGGAAACCGCACCCTCGGGGTCCATAACCGTCAGTCCCCCGCCCCAGGAACCCACCAAGATGTCACCGTTGGCGCTCTCAGCAAGGGCCATGACAAACGCGGAGGGAAGGGGGCCGCCGGAATCTTCGCCCGTGAGGGTGTGAAAGCGGACGGCGCCATCCCCGGCAGTCTCAACGCGTGAGAGGCCGCCGTAGCTTCCCACCCACAGGCGCCCCCGGGAGTCGTGCAGCAGTGAGCGAATGGTGGCATGCGGAAGGGCGAACGGATCATCTCCGTTGGGCGCGAATCGGGTGAATCGTCCTGCTTCCTCGTCATCCAGCCGGTTCAGACCATCGAGGGTCCCAGCCCAGAGCGTGCCCGACGCATCGCGGGCCATTGCAATCACGACGTCGTTGCTCAATGAGTGGGGATCCGTTGGATCGTGACGAAAGTGCGTGAGGCGCCCTGTGGCGGGATCGAGGCGGTTGATTCCCCCGTAGGTGCCCACCCAGAGCGTGCCGTCGTCGTCGAGGAAGAGCGTCTGCACCAGCTGGTGGGAGAGGCTTCCCGGGTTGAACGGTTCGCTGGTGAGCAAGGTCATCTCATAGCCGTCGTATCGCTGCAGACCGGCCTGAGTGCCAAACCAGAGAAACCCGTGATTGTCCTGGATAATCGATGAAACCGAGGAGTTCGCGAGGCCATCGGGATAGGCGATGCGATCAAACTGGAGCTCACTCCACGCCGGTGCAGCGGAAAGAGTGAGTACCAGGAAAACCGAACCAGCCAAAACACAACGCCGCACGTGCACCTCGGAGAGAATTAGAGTTATTAACTTTTTCACTCTAATCCTATCACGACGTTCGGCGTTTGTCTACATAACCTTTAATTTCATCATTATTTGGGTCAATCCCCCACCGTTCTCGATTCCCGCAACGCCGAGTTGCGCCAGCACCATGCGGGCGTACTCGCTTCGGGATCCGCCGGCACAGTAGACAATGACGCGGCGCCCGTCGGTGGGGATCTCCCCGTAGCGGTTCATGATCTCGCCCACGGGGAGGTTGACCGCTCCGGGCAGGTGGCCTTCCCGATACTCTTCGGGGCTTCTCACATCCACCACAACCGTGGTTGCGGGATCAAACCCGCGGGGTGTGCCCGGCTCCATTCCGACGGTGTACGGCCCGGACTGTTCGTCCCCGGGGAATGACGCCACGGTCGAACCCCCTTGGGAAGGGGCATCGCTTGTCGTGACGGTACCGGCACCCGACGCGCCGCACTGAGGTGCCGCGGCCTGCTGGTACTCGGTAACCGCGACCGTCTGAAATGGGTGTATCTCGGCCTGGCGCGCAAGGCTGGTGAACCCGCCGGCGATGTTGATCACGGTCTGAAAGCCGTGCTGGCGGAGAATCCGCGTTGCCAGATGAGCGCGATATCCGGCGGCGCAGTGAACCAGAACCGGTTGTGCCGGATCGAGCTCGGTAACGCGATCGCGCAGTTGATCGAGCTCGATGTTCAGGGCTCCCGAGACGTTTCCCGCGGCAAACTCTTCGGCCGTGCGCACGTCGAGGATGAGAGGGGTTGGACCGGCCACTGCCCTGCCATCGGGCACGGTTCCGTCGGACGCGCTGCCGGCGGGCGAACTGTCGGGTCTAATGCCGGACAGCCGCTCGACGGCGTCATCGAGCTCGGCAACGGTGAGCGACGACGCGTAGCCGGTGCGACGGTTCTGCGCCATGAAGGCAGCGATATTGACCGGGTCATTGGCCGATGAGAAGGGCGGTGCGTAGGAGAGGTCGATCTCGGCGAGATCGTCGATGGTGAGCCCCCCGGCGAGGGCGGTGGCAATAACATCGATTCGCTTGTCCACTCCCGCGCCAACCGCCTGAGCTCCCAGCACTCGACCGGAGGCAGGATCATAAGTGAGGCTGAGCGTCAGGTCGCGAGCGCCCGGGTAGTAGCCGGCGTGATGAAGCTTGTGCACGGTTACGGTGTCTGCTTCCAGTCCTACGCTGCGGGCTACCCCGGCACTCAGTCCCGTGGTTCCGGCTTCGATGTCGAAGAGCTTGATGACGCTGGTTCCAAGCGCTCCGCGGTAGCGCAGCCACCGTGAGTCGCCGGATGCCGGATCGGTGGCCGCATCGGCGGATACTTCGCTAGTTGCAGGGGTAGCCGCATTGGTGCCGGCGATGCGGCCCTGCCGGTTTGCGGGGCCGGCGAGCGGCAGTCGGACCACGCGGCCGCTGACGCGATGGGGAACCTCGATCATGTCGCCCGCCGCGAAGATCGCGGGATCGCTCGTGCGCAGAAACTCGTCAACGGTGATTCCACCCGAGGGACCTACCGCAAGCCCTGCGTCGCGCGCCAGTGAAACGGTGGGAGCAACGCCAACGGACAGTACGACGAGGTCGGCCGGTACCGACCGGCCGTCGTCCAGAATCACCGCACCCGCGTCGATGGTTGCAGCTCTTCGTCCCGTGAAGAGGCGTACGCCACGGCTGCGCAATTCCTGCTCGATGCGCGCTGCGATCTCGTCGTCCAGGTTGGCCATCACGTGCGAGGCCATCTCAATCACTGACACGTCGAGGCCGCGGCGCACCAGCGCTTCGGCGGTCTCCAGGCCAATAAACCCACCGCCGAGGACCACCGCACTTCCGGCGGAATCGATGGCGCGGTCGAGCGCGTCCATTTCAGGTATCGTCCAGAGCGGAAAGACGTGGGGACGGTCGGCGCCGGGAAGACTCGGCCGGACAGGTCGCCCGCCCTGGGCGAGGATCAAGCGGTCGTACGGGAACGAGACCTCCTCGGCAAGGGCGAGATGGGGGTGGCTGCGTCGGGCGAGAACGGTACGATTGGTGCGATCAATCGCGAACGCTTCGGTGTAGAGATGCACGTCGACGCGATACCGTTGGGCAAAGTCTTCTGGCTGCTGGAGGATCAGTTCATCTCGACTCGCAATCTCGCGTCCGAGATAGTAGGGGAGGCCGCAGTTGGCAAACGAGATATATCCGCCCGCCTCGAGGAGGATGATGCGGGCATGCCCGTTCACCCGTCGCGCACGGGCGGCAGCGGTTGCTCCCGCGGCTACGCCTCCAACTATCACAATCGTTTCGGTGTTCATCGCGTCAACTCCATGGTTCATTTATATATAGAAAAGTATATATAAAGTCAAGTCGTTGCGCGGTGAGTGGTGATGCCGTATGCTTGAAGAGGCCTCGTTCCTCCGATGAGGTCGAGAAGGAGTATCGTATGAAATCGTCCAAGACCAAGACCATCGGCATCCTGACCAGCGGTGGTGACTGCCCGGGACTCAACGCGGTCATCCGCGGTGTCGCCAAGGCCGCGATTGGCCGGTACGGAATCAACGTGATTGGTATTCAGGACGGCTTCCGGGGTCTGGTGGAGAATCGTACGGTGGTTTTGGACGACAAGAACCTCAGTGGTATTCTCACCGCTGGGGGAACCATCCTTGGCACCAGTCGAGACAAGCCGCACAAGATGCCGATGGGCGGCCAGAAGATGGATATGACTCAGGTTGCGGCCGAGAACTGCCGCAAGCTGCAGCTCGACTGTCTGGTCTGCCTCGGCGGTGGGGGCACCCAGAAGAACGCCCTCCACCTGCATCGCGAAGGCGGGATTCCCGTCCTGACGCTGCCCAAGACCATCGACAACGACGTGGCCGAGACAGATATCTGCTTTGGGTTCGATACCGCGATGGGAATTGCCACCGAGGCGATTGACCGTCTGCACACCACTGCGACAAGCCACCATCGGATCATCATCTGCGAAATCATGGGGCACAACTCAGGGTGGCTCACGCTTGGCGCAGGTGTTGCCGGCGGGGCCGATGTCATCCTGATCCCTGAAATTCCGTACGCGATCGAAACCGTTGCTGCCCACCTCCAGGACCGGAGACGCACCGGGAAGCGCTTCTCCATCATTGCCGTAGCGGAGGGCGCCCCGTCCCAGACCATGCTCAAGCAGTTGGAGAAGGCCAGGAAGGACGACAAAAAGAGCGATCTCATGGAGGGGCTGCACGAGGGTGATACCGCAGCCAATCTTTCCGAGGAACTGACCAAGTTCACCGGCTTTGAAACCCGCCTCACCACTCTCGGTCACGTTCAGCGCGGCGGCATTCCCTCAGCAACCGATCGGCTCCTGTGCACCCTGATGGGGACGGCGGCGGCCGAACTGCTCGCCAAAGGAACGTACAACGTGATGGTCGCGCTCAAAGGTGATCGGTGCGTGCCGGTGCCGCTCGAAGATGTAGCCGGCAAGAAGCGCAATGTCCCACCGGAGCACGCCTGGATTCAGGCGGCGCGCCTGGTCGGCACCTGCATGGGTGACTGATTCGCGACGTGATTCGTGACGTTGGTCGCGCCGTTAGTCGCGCTCCCACGCGGTGATCGGTTGGTTCTGGGCCGCTGCAGCGCGCGCGTCCCCGCCTGGCATGATCAAGTAGCTGTACCGTTGCGCCAGAGCCGGATCGATGAGACGAAGATCGTCGATGGCGGTTCGCGCATCTTCGTTGTGCCCTAATCCCTGCAGAGCCTGGGCGCGGATCAAGTGGGCTGCCGCCGAACGGGGTCGCAATCGCTGGGCGGTTTCGGCAGAGCGAAGCGCCAGGGTGAGATCTCCCTGCAGCAGGGCCAGGTTTCCCAGATTCAGATGCGCCGGCGCGAAGTCCGGCGAGCCGGCGATAACCGCGCGAAACGCGGTATCCGCCTGTTCCAGATTTCCTGATCGCGCGTGGAGTACGCCGATCTGGTTTCGCAGCCGGGCTGCGGTGCGGGGATCGGCGATTGATGCGGCGGTTTCCAGGGCAACCAGTGCACGATCGTAGAGAAGGCCGGTCAATGTCTCGCTCCCAGCCCGCAGTCGAGCGGCGGTTTGCGCTCCATCGGGAAGTGCCACTTCGAAGGACGCGGGGGGAAGAGGAATCGCGGGAAACCGCTCCCGCTCGCCGGCCAGGGGAAGAAACTCCACCACCTCACCATACGTGTGAACCAGTCGTGACGCTTCGATCCATGCGGCCAGAAATCCGCGATCCAGAATCGTGGTCTCGATCGGCAGCCAGAGTGAGCTATCGTGATCGATCACCGCCCGGTCGGCAGCCTCGTAGAGCCAGCGGTTGGTGCTTGGCTCACCGGTGTCAAACGCCAGAAAGACGTGGCCCGGCGAGGTCATGATAGCGGTGGGGATCCCGGCGGCCTCGTAGAGCGCCCCAAGCAGGGCGGCGGTGTCGTCACAGTCACCCACGCGCAGTCGCAGGGTAGTGCGGGGAAGCCGAACCGTATCGATCTGGCCCGTCCGACCGAAGACCTCGGTGAACGGCGAGTCGGGGTCTTCCACATACCGGATGCCAAACTCCCCGACGGTTTCGGCAATCACCGCGGCTCTCGCGGCGCGCGGCGAGAGGAATGCGGGCGCGTAACCGGCTCCACGGCGAACCGCCTCCAGCGCGAAGTTGGCAACCAGCTCATCGTTGGGGGTAATGAACGAGGCGAGTTTTCCGGAGTCATCCCAGTAGAGGGCGCTGTTGCGACGGATGGTGACCGCGCGGTTCAGCGTCGCGGTGTGGTCGGTTCCGTTGCTCCGAAAGCGGAGCTCGAGATTGATGGCCACCGGAAGGTCTTCCTGCAGCTGCAGCACCTCCGGGGCGAGCAACAGGTGAACCGGGATCTCCGCGCTCGCGCCGGGTGCCAGCGCAACCGGCGAAGCGGCTCCCGATACGCGGTCAGCGAACCGCATTGAACCCGAAAGGCGAAGCTCCTCGATGGGCGCATCGTGCTCGTTGCGCACCGTGATGCTGCCCACCGGGTTGCTCTGATAGTGGCGAATCAGGGCGGGAAAAACGTCCGAGAGATCCGCGGATACCACGCGAGGAGCGGGAACGGGAGGCCGGGAACGCGAGGCATCCTGAAACGCGCGTCGCAGATCCTCGAGTTCGCGGCGCACCCCGTCGCGCTCACGGGGATCGTCTGCAAGCCGAGCGATCGCCTGTTCGAAGAGCTGGACGGTGACGGTGTAAACCGGTCGCGCCGATTCTACGCCCAGAGTGCGAAGCAGCTCGATGGTTCGCAGCGATCCCTGTCTCGCCTGGCCGGCCAGAATCTGCCCCTCGGCGGCGAGGAGTGCCTGCTCAGCCTCGTGGTCAAAGGGATCGATGTCCAACACGTTGCGCCACGCTTCCGCCGCCAGCGCCGCGGCGCCCGCCTCTTGGTAGAGGAGAGCCTTCCGCACATGGGGCTGCGGGTCGTTGGGATTGGCGCTGATCAGATGGTTCAGCGCCAGTATCTCCGCATCCATCGGCGAAAGCGTCCGGTGCGCCGGGTCGATGAGGCGGATAATTCTCTGCCCGGTGATGGTGAGCAGGTAGATATAGCCACGATCGGGATCCAGGGCAAGGGTGTGCATGGTAACGAATCCGCCCGAGAGTGGGGGCGGCAGCTGCGTGATCTGCCACAGCAGCGAACCGTCCCGGTCGAAGCGGAAGAGCCCTTGCGTAGACAGAACAACAAACTCGCCGTCGGGCAGCGCGCGAATCGAGCGCACGGTACCCCGAAGATCGGCCGGGAGTGCCGGGGTGATGGCGCCGATCCGTTCGCCTGCGGTTGTGAAGACGATTATGCTCCCGGTCATGACGTCCCAGATCCAGAGCGTATTCTCCGGCCCGGCAGTGGCGACGTGGATGAAGGCGTGTTCGTTGGTGAAAATGTTGATCGGTGTAGTAGTTCGCCCCTCTACGCGGATCGCACGCCTGCTCGTTGCGTCCACCACCAGGAGGGACCCGTCGGCGGACGCAACAAAGGTAGCGGGAAGATCGATGCCGGTCTGAATGCGCTGGTGGCGGGTGAACCCCGGGCGGATCACAAACACTTGACCACCCGTTGCGGTGCGGGCGAACAGCGTTCCCGCCTCGGTAACGGTGACGTCGTATGCGTACGCGATGCGGTCGTCGGTGAAAAGTTCGCGCCCCGGTTTTCCAAGCTCACGGTAGAGCGGGTCCATCTCTACCGCAGCCACCGCGGCTGCCACCACCAGATTACCGTTGGGTTTGATCGCAATCGAGGTTGGAACCATGGGAGCTGAGTACCCGAGGTCAACCGAGGAGATCATCCGGCCGGTGAGCTCGTCGAGGAAGAGTGGCCCCGCGCTTGCGCCGCCCACCCCGGGTGTTACCTGCGCCGCCATCGGTGCTGCGCCGGCAAGGAACACGACGCAGCACAACAAGATAGAACGGAGATCTCGCTGTTGAAACGGCCGGCGGATGGTCACAGTGAGACTCTATCCCTCCCGGCCGCGAGTTTCAAGGTTGAGCCAACGAAGCGCGTTGCCGCCGAGCATCGCTTCTGCCGCGGTCTCGTCGCTCGCCGCGCCGTTAATTGCCGCACGGATGCGTTGGGGGTCTGCAATGCCAAACGGGTGATCGGTGCCAAACGCAATGTGCTGTGCTGAGGCCGTTGCAACGGTAAGCTTGAGTACGTCGGGATCGTACACTACGGCATCGTAGTAGAACATGCGCAGATACTCGGGAATCGAGCGCTGCATCGTGCGGCGCGAGTTGGCGTCAACGCTCGTGCAGGTGTCCAGTCTGCCGGCGAGATAGGGCAGGGTACCGCCGCCGTGCGCGAGCATGATGCGAAGGTCGGGAAATCGATCCAGGATGCCGGAGAGAATCAGCCGCACGGCAGCAGCGGTGGTTTCAAACGGAAACCCCAGCGCGAGCGCCGGCGCGTGACCGAAGCCGGTGAGCCACTCGTAGCCCACGGTGTAGTGCGGGTGCAGAAACACCCACAGCTGATTTCGCTGGATCGCATCCCACACCGGATCGAGGTCCGGGCTGTCCAGAAATCCTCCGCTTGGCCTCGTTCCCATGACTACCCCGTGGACATGGGAGAGTTTTGCGATCCGGTCGATCTCGGTGACCGCGCGGTCGACGGACTGCATCGGCACGACACCAAAGGATTCGAAGCGCTGCTGGCGTTCGCACGTCTGCTGCAGTTCATCGTTCAGGCGGATCGCCCACTCGCTCGCCTGGCTCGGCTCAAATGGGTCGAGCCACGGGTTTCCGATGCTGATGACGGCGCGGTCAATCCCGTGCCGGTCCATCCACGTAATCTTCTCGTTCAGATCGAAGAACGAGGGCGTGATCGCCCGGGTTGCGCCCAGCAGCCGCTCCTCATCGGGAAAGATCACGAAATGATCGCCGTCCGGTCGGCGATCGACGCGTGGCACGCCGGCGCGACCAACCAGCGCGTCCAGGTACGCCTGCGGATATACATGGGTGTGCAGGTCGATGGTCATTGAATACTCCTCACGAATTGGTATTTTGAAACGGAAAAAGCAACATAATTGTATGGTTGACGAACGGCCGGCGATGCGTCGTGGCGCTGTGACACAGGGCACACCGAGCGTGCGAGCGCGATAATTTTATTTGCGTCATCGAGTTACCTCGCGCATCGGAATCGGGTGCCGTGTTGGCACCATAGTTGCTATGTCATGGGTGGCGAAAAAACGTAAGTAGTAACTAAAATAGGGAGGACCATATGGATAATTCGACGTCGTCATTGCAGTACAAACTGCACGACTTTCCTGGTTTCGGCAAGTCCGCATTGCTCGGTTTGCAGCACGTGCTGATCATGTTCACCGCGATGATCGGGCTCCCGGTGATTCTCTCGAACATTCTCGGTCTTTCGCCTGAGATGCGTGCCGCTATGATCAACGGAGTCATGATTGGTTGCGGCATCGGGACCATCGTTCAGGCGTTGGGGGTCGGGTTCGTGGGTGCACGGCTCCCGATTGTGATGGGGGTGTTCTACATCTTCATCGGCCCCATAGTATCCATCAGCAATACCGTGAGCATCGCCGCGGCAATGACGGCGGTCATGATCGGTGGTTTCGTGGAGTTTGCGATGAGTCCCATCATCGGCAAGATTCAGCGGTTTTTCCCGCCGCTGGTGACGGGAACGGTGATTACCCTCATTGGGGTCGCGCTGATGCCGATTGCCATCAACAACGCGGTTGGCCTCAACACGCCCTTGTTTGGCGAACCGTTGACACTCGTACTCGCCGCTTCAGTGGTACTGCTCATTGTGGTGGTAAACCGTCTCACGCGCGGGTTCTTCAAGGCGATTTCGCTCTTCATCGCGCTGGTCGGTGGATATGTCCTGTCCTGGATGCTCGGTTTCCTGGACTTCTCGGTGGTTGCGTCGGCCCGCTGGTTTGCGCTCCCCGCGCTCTTTCCGTTCGGCGCCCCGCAGTGGCCGGGTATCGGCGGTTTGATCGCGATCGTGGTCGCATTCTTCGCCTCGGCCATCGAGACCGTGGGAGATGCCATCGCGGTCTCCACAACCGTTGACGTGGAGCCCACCGAGCAGCGGGTGCGAGGCGCGGTGGCAATCGACGGCATCGGATCCACCATTGCCGCGCTGTTCGGCGGAACGCCCCTGACGTCCTACTCGCAGAACATCGGGGTGATCACGCTGACCGGAGTGGGAAGTCGATTTGTTGTGGCGTTTGGCGGCGCCATTCTCATCATCCTGGCGCTTGTCCCCAAGGTCGGAGCACTGATCTCGATCATCCCGTCTCCGGTTCTCGGGGGAACCCTGGTGGTCATGTTTGGCATGGTGGCGTCGGTGGGCGTCGGCATTCTGCGCGACTGCATGAAGACGCGCCGGGATGCCCTGCTGTTTGCCGCCTCGGTTGGTGTGGGCCTTGCGATCACGGTCGCACCCGCGGGGGCGTTCAATGCGATCCCGACGGGGCTTCGCATCGTCATTTCCGACGGGATCGTCATGGGGGCGCTGCTCGCTATTGTACTGAACCTGGTGCTTCCCGAGGAAACCGTGACATCGGCCGCCTCCAGCGCTCCGGCTGTTGGTTGAGCGGAGGCAGCGGAGTATGGCTTCATCGTCCGTCAGAGTAGCGGTTGTTCAGCCCGCGGCGTACGCGGGGGAGACCGAGGCGCAGAATATCGCCAGGGCCGTCGACTATCTGAGCGAGGCGAGCTCGCGGGGCGCGCAGTTCGTCTGCTTTCCCGAGCTGTACCCGGGGCCGGCCAATCCCAGGAATGTGTTTGACACGGAGGTTCTGTATGAGAAGGCACGCGAGCACAAACTCTACGTCATTCGCGGTCGGCGGGAGCCCGCCCCGGATGGGCGCCACTTCATCGCGTCGGAACTGATCGGACCCGATGGAGAGAGCCGGGGTTCGTACCGGCGAACCACTCCCGCCGGACCCTACGTCTATCGGGACATTTCGGCGTGGGACTTCGATTATCAGGCATCGGATGCCCTTCCAATCTTTGAGACGGAGTTTGGCCCGGTGGGAATCCTGATCTGCAGTGAGGTCTACGTTCCGGAGCTTGCGAGAGCGCTGGCGTTGAAGGGAGCGGAGATCCTGTTCTTTCCGTCCGGCGGATTGATCAACGAGTTGTCGCCCACCTGGAAGACGATGATCTGGGCGAGAGCGATCGAGAACCTCTGCTACACCGCGGCGTGCCAGAGCATCTATGGTGTAGAGGAGGGTATCGCCACGATTGCCGGCCCCGAAAAAGTGCTGCAACAATCGGTGGAGCCGGGAGTTCTGGTTGCGGATCTTGATCTCTCCCGTATCCGCTGGTTGCGGAACGAGCAGGAGAAGATTGAGATGCCGAAACAGTACCGTGTGGTACCCGGAACGCTGAACTGGATGCGCCAGGAGATCGCGGGGTGACGGGGCTGCGCGGGCGCACAGCTGAAAAAAAGAGAAAAACATTTGCGTAAGTAATTACGTAAATGGTAGAATCAACGTTGTCGATTTGCCGAGTAGCTCAGACTGCTGCGCGGCGATCGAAGGAGGAAAGACAATGAAAAAGGGAATTCTGGTTCTCGTTGTGTTGCTGGCCGCCGCGGGCATGCTGTTTGCCGCGGGTCAAGCCGAACAGTCGTTTCCGTCCCGTCCGATCACCATCGTGGTGCCGTGGAACCCGGGGGGCGTGTCGGACATTCGCGCGCGCATTATCGCGGAATACCTCGAACAGGATCTTGGGCAGCCAATCGTGATCCGAAACATTGGGGGTGCGAGTGGAACCGTTGGGACCGAAGAGGCGCTTCAAGCGGCTGCCGACGGGTACACCTTGATTTCCATTGACGATGCTACCTGGTTTGGTAAGCATAATGGTATTGGCGATTACACACTTGCTGACTTCGCTCCCATTTCCGTGCTCGCGAAGTGGCCTCTGGCAATCGCTGCGCGCACCGACTCGCCCTGGACTACTCTTCGGGAGTTGGCTGAAGACGCGCGGCAGAACCCGGGATCGATTCCGCTTGCTATTACCACCGGCAATCAAAGCCACATGATTCCGCTTGAGATCCAATCCCTTACCGGTGCCCAGTTTAACTTTCTGACGCCCCAAGGGGATGCAGCCCGTAACGCAGCGTTGCTTGCAGGAACGGTGGATGCGGCCATGACGTTCATCGCTTCCGTAGCAGAATACCTCGAGGCCGGGGAGTTCCGGCTACTGGGCCACACCTTTGGTGAGCGTCTGGCAACCCATCCTGATGTTCCCACCATGCAGGAGCAGGGTATCGACATTGTCTACGAGATGATGGGTGGTTTTGCTGCACCAGCGGGCACTCCGACTGATCGTCTCGACACCCTTGCTGCTGCGTTGTCGCGTGTGTCTGAGAATCCGGAGCTCAGGGCGCGTCTGGCCGAACTTGCCATTTTCGTCGAGTTCATGGATCGCTCTGCGACGCAGGCGTATCTGGTGAACGTCAACCAGCGCATCGAGGGCTTCGCCCGAATCGTCAGTCAATAGGCGGAGACGGAGTCAACGTGATGAAAGATCGGCTGATCGGACTGGGGACGATGGCGCTCGCGGGGCTTTCTCTGTGGGATCTGCATCGCACTCCGGCCCGGCGGTTCGGCATGGCGGTGCTCTCGTCGACCGATTTCCCCATTGTGGTGGCGTGGGTGCTTCTGGGGTTTGGCGCCATCCTGGTTGCGGCCACGTTCTTCGCCGGCCGTGGCCGGAGGGTGGCCGGCGTGGCGTCGGCCGGAGCGGCGCTGAACACACAGCCGAACCCCCAACCATCGGATGCGCCCTCACCGCTGATGGCGCAGTCGTCGGCAGAGCGGTTTCGGACTCTACGGCGGCCGGCGGTGTTGCTTGCAGCAACCATCGGGTACGTCTTCGTGATCCCCATCCTTGGATTCTATCCTGCGACGGCGTGTTACCTTACTGGAACGGTCACCGCCGGTACCCGCGGCCGGGCTCGGTTTCTCTGGGCTCTCGTCATTACCGCGACAACGCTCGCGTTGGTCTATCTGGTGTTTCACATCTGGCTGCGGTTCTTTCTTCCGCGCGGCTCGGTCTGGTAGGGGAGCGGTATGCTTGAACTTTTGTCGACCGGCTTTCTGACGGTTCTTCAGCCAACCACCATCCTTCTCATGCTGCTGGGTTCGGTCTGGGGCATTGTTTTCGCAGCTGTCCCCGGGCTCTCAACCGGCATGGCGGTGGTCCTCGCCCTTCCGCTCACCTACGGAATGGGCTCGATCGATGGACTCGCGACGCTCTCCGGCATCTATGTGGGAGGAATGTCCGGTGGATTGATTGGATCGACGCTGTTGGGGATCCCGGGAACGTCTTCGGCGGTGGCGACAACCTTCGACGGGTTTCCGCTCGCGCGCAGTGGGTACCCGGGCAAGGCGATGGGAATCGGGATCTGGTCGTCGTTTGTCGGTGGGGTCTTTGGAGCGGTTGTTCTGCTTCTGAGTGCGCCTACGGTCGCACGATGGGCGTCGCGGCTTGGCCCGTGGGAGTACACCTCGCTCGTTGTGCTTGGCCTGACCATGATCGCGAGCCTTTCAGGGACCAGTATTGCGAAGGGGTTCATTTCGGGAGTGCTGGGAGTTCTCGTTGGAACGGTGGGATCGGATCCTATCTTCGGAGCGAGCCGGCTCACCTTTGGGTTCCGCGCACTGCGCGGCGGATTGCACTTCATTCCCGTAATGATCGGACTCTTCGCCATTTCACAGCTGATGAGTGATCTGGAGAAGGGAACCGAGGGGCAGGCGTACAACGCCGATCGGCTTCGGATACCCAATCGGGAGAGTCTCGCCGCAGTCTTTGGCAACCTGAAGGCGCTCTGGATTGCGATGCTGAGCGGCGTTGCGATTGGCGCGCTGCCGGGAGTTGGGGCGAGCATCTCCAGCATCTGGAGCTACGACCAGGTCAAGCGGTTCAGCAAGAATCGGGCGGAGTTCGGCAAGGGATCGCCCGAGGGCATCATTGCCGCCGAAGCGTCCAACAGTGCAACCGCTGGCGGTACCCTGATCCCGATGCTGGCGCTCGGCCTGCCGGGAAACCCGATCAGCGTCATCATGATGGGTGCGGTGATGATTCATGGGATCACCCCAGGGCCGTTGTTCATTTCCCGACATTCGGATATCGCATACGGGCTGTTCGCGGCATTCCTCGTGGTGAACGTTCTGGTGCTGCTGGCGCAACTGCTGTTCACCCGCCTCTACGTGAAGGTGCTCGCCGTTCCCGTGCGCATTCTCGCCCCGATTGTGATCGTCTTCTGCGTGATCGGGAGTTTTGCTCACAACAATCGAATGGCCGACGTCTTTGTCATGCTGGGGTCCGGGATCGCCGGGTACGGTCTGACCAAACTTGCAATCCCCCTCGCTCCGGCTATTCTCGGCCTCATTCTTGGGCCAACACTCGAGGAAAACATCAGGCTCGCTCTGATGAGTTCGTCGAGCCTGGTTCCGTTTGTCACCCGTCCGGTATCACTGGTATTTCTCCTGCTGTCGCTGGCATCGATCGTACTTGTTCTGTTCGAGCGTCTGCGCGCCGGGAAGTCGGAGTAGATACCGACGGTAACCATCAATTGCAGCAACACAGGAGAGTTTGGATGTCGAGTATTATCATCAAGGATGTTGCAATCATCACGGTTTCTCAAGGCGGTGACACACCGTCGTTTGTCGAGCGCGGTGTGATACGTATCGATGGAGACCGCATCACGGCCGTTGGCCGGTGCAAGAATCTCAACGCCGATACGGTGATCGACGGATCCGGGATGCTTGCCATGCCGGGGTTGCTCAACGGGCACAACCACTTTGAGCAGACCTTCATGGCCGGCGTGGTTCGCCTCTTTCCTGGTACGACCGCAGATTGGATTCAGAATTTCAAAATCCCGATGACCCTGCGGATGGAAGCGGAGGACTACTACTACAGCGCAATGCTCGCCGCAGTGCAGATGATCAAGAGCGGGGTCACCTGCAGCGTCAACCACATCTGTCAGCAGAGCGCCGACCGGCTTCTTCGCTTTGGTATCAACGAAGCGTTTCGAGCAGTTGGAGAGTCAGGAATCCGCTGTCTTGCGCCGATCGGGCTTGCGGGGAAGAACGAACCGGACGAGTTTATCGTGAGTGCAGCACGATTCGAGGAGTTACTCGAGGCGTGGCACGAGCAGGGAGACGGCAGCTTCAACGGGCGTCTGAGGGTGTGGGCCGGGCCAACCGGGTTCTATTCATCAACCGAGCCGATGTGGGAAGTGGCAAAACGATTTGCCGCGAAGCACAACGGGGGCATCCATACCCACCTCGCAACCTTTGAGCGAGGGGACGTCGACCAGGCGGAAGCAGTGGGCGTACTCGGGGAGCGGTTTGTCGGCGCCCACAGCGTCTGGCTGGATGCGCACGACGTCCGGCGACTTGGGGAAAGCCAATCGTGCATCGTTCACAACCCGACCTACAAGCTCGGCTACTCGGTAGACAGCGATGTGACCGGGTTTGGCGACGGAATTGCTCCGATTGCCGATCTGTGCGCCGGAGGGTGCATGGTGGGCCTGGGCCAGGACGGCTGCATGGGCGACACCCAGGACATGTTCAAGGAAATGCGCATGCTCGCCTATACGCAGCACTACCGGTATCGCGACAAGGAGATCTTTCCGCCGAGCAAGCTCATCGAGATGGCGACCATCGACAGTGCGCGAACCATGCGCTGGTCAGACGAGATCGGATCGCTCGAACCGGGAAAGAAGGCCGACTTGATTCTGCTCGATGTGCGTGATCCCAAGTTCACGCCGTGGCTCAACATTCCGGCGAACATTGTCTACCAGGCGAACGCCGAGAACGTCGACACCGTGATTATTGACGGCGAGATTGTCATGCGGCAGAGGAAGATCACCCGGTTTGACGAACGTGTGGTTCTGGAGGGAGCGCAGCGTGCGGCCACGTCGCTGCTCGAACGGTCTGGTCTTGGGCATCTGGCTACCGCAGGGTTTATTCCGTGGGGCACTCACCATGATGGCACTGGCGTCGCTGGCACCGTGCCGGCAGAAACGAAGCGTTGAACAGGAGAAGTTGATATGCAGACAGGAGAGCGATACCGATATGATGGCCCGACCGGGCACTTCATCGATGGCGAGTTCATCCACGCGGCTGAGGAGAATACCTTTGCGGTGGAAAACCCGGCGACGCGTACCGTGCTTGCCAGAGTCCCCGAGGGCACCGAGGCGGATGTGGATCACGCGGTGGCGGCCGCCCTTCACGCCTACCACACGGTGTGGCGACGAACAACGCAGCGAGAGAAGGGCTGGTATCTGGCGCAGGTGGCGGATCGATTGGAACAGCAGGCGGAAGAGCTCGCCCTGTTGGAAACGATGGAGAATGGTAAACCGATCGCGCAAGCGCGTCTGGATGTTGGGGAGGCAATTCGCAACTACCGCTACTACGCGGGCGTTGCGGATAAGGTTCAGGGTGTAACAATTCCTGAGCGTGATGGCCTGTTCGACTATACCATCCGTGAACCCTACGGGGTCGTGGGGTCGATCATTCCGTGGAACTGGCCGCCCATGCATACGGCTGACTTCACCGCCGCTCCGCTTGCGGTGGGGAACACGGTTGTTGTGAAGCCTGCTCCCGAGACGCCGTTGACCACGCTCTTCTTCGCCCGCATATGGCAGGAGGTGCTGCCGCCGGGGGTGGTTAACGTCGTGACCGGTGCGGGCACCGCCGGCGCCCGCCTGGTGGAGCACCCCGACGTGCGCAAGATCGCGTTCACGGGCCATGACTCGACCGGTGCGATGGTTGCTCAGAGCGCCGGCAAACAGGTAAAGAGTGTGATGCTGGAGCTTGGCGGCAAGAACGCCAATATCGTTCTGCCCGATGCTGATCTGGAGGCGGCTGCACGGGGCACGGTGAACGCCTTCCTCAAGAACACCGGCCAGGCGTGCACCGCCGGATCGCGATTGCTCGTCCACGAGCAGATCGCCGAGCGGTTTCTTGCGCGTATTCGCGAGTTGCTGGCGTCGGTTACCATCGGTCCCGGGTGGGATCCGGCAAACGATCTTGCGACGCTCGCGTCACACCGGCAGTACGAGAAAGTAGTGGGGTATATTGAGACGGGCAAGCAGGAGGGGGCAACGGTATTCTACCAGGGTACCCTTCCGGACGGATTGCCCAACGGATACTTTGTGGCGCCGGTGGTCTTCACCGATGTCAGGCCGGAGATGAAGATCTGCCGCGAGGAGATCTTTGGGCCGGTGCTCTCGGTGCAGGCGTTTTCGACGGTGCGGGAGGCGGTTGATCTGGCAAACGGGACACCCTACGGGCTCACTGCGGCGGTCTGGACCACCAACATGATGACGGCCAATCGACTTGTCCGCGAGCTCGAAGCCGGTATTGTGTTTGTGAATAACTACGCGAACAGCACCTTTCTTGGAGCGCCCTTCGGTGGGTTCAAGAAGAGTGGTGTGGGCCGCAAGCTTGGATTTGAGGATACCATCATGGAGTTCACGCAGAGCAAGACCGTGCGAACCGCCATCGCGTCGCCCGATCTGGAACAGCTCGATGACTATTACCGCAACCGCGCCGCCGGCGCGACACAGCAGGGAGGTTGGCTGTCATGAGTGTGATTGTAGACTATCTGCACGACGCGGGGATCGATTTTGCGGCGACGTTGCCGGACAGCTGGATACAGGATTTGATCCTTGGGCTGGAACGGGACCCACGATTCATTCACGTTCCGCTTGCGAAGGAAGAAGAGGGAGTGGGAATCTGTGCGGGGGCGTGGATGACGGGCCGACGTCCGGTGCTGTTGCTGCAGAACTCGGGGCTCCTGAACTGCTGCAACGCGCTTACCACCTTGAGTGGGCTCTACGATATTCCGCTCTTGCTTCTGGTGAGTTATCGCGGAAGCCTCGAGGAGAACTCGTTCTTTCATGTGCCGCTGGGCGCGGTCACTGGTCGGGTGCTGGACAGCCTCGGGATTCCCTATGAGCTGGTGTCCACAGCAGCGGAACTTCCGAAGCGGATTCGCGACGCCGCGTCGTTCACCAGAATCTCGCAGCGGCCGGTTGCACTTTTACTCAGCAAGTCATCGCTGGAGGCGGAATAACATGAAGCGCTACGAATGCCTGCAAAACGTTGCCAAATCGGTGGGTGAATCGGTGGTTGTGACCAACATCGGAGGGGTTGCGGTTGAGTGGCAGCATCTCCACGATACGGAGTCCACCTTCTATCTCTGGCACTCGCTCGGACTTGCCACATCTATCGCGTTCGGCATGGCGCTCTCGTGGCCCGAACGCAAGCACGTGGTGTTCGAGGGCGACGGAAGCCTGCTGATGAACCTCGGCGGGCTCACCACCGTTGCCGAGAAGGCACCTTCCAACCTGGTGGTTCTGGTGTTTGACAACCAGGCCCACGAGTCGCCCGGAGGCTATCGCACGGCAACCGCCGGCACCGCCGATCTTGAGGTCATCGCCCGGGGAGCGGGATTCCAGAACACGGCGACCGTTCGCACGCTGCCGGAGTTTGAGTCGGCGTTTGGCCGCGCAATGGATCGCGATGAGCTTTCGCTCCTGGTTGCGAAGGTAGAAACCGGAACGCACAACGTACCGTTTCCCACGATGGATGCCAGAGAGAACAAGTACCGGTTTGTCCGGTGGGTCGAGCGCACCCGCGGCGTCACGATATTCGAACCACCGGGTCACGTGACCAAGATGCGCGAGTAGCCGGTCTGGCATAAGTGGCACCAATTCAGTATGGTATAGTAATCTCACAGGTTTTGATTCCGGCGTGGTCTTCAGGTCGGGGAACGGGGTGCAGATGGATCTCATTGCAGAGCTGGGAGCAAGTTCGCTCGGGAGTCGACTCAAGCGGCTCGGTGACCTTCTCTACCAGGACTACGCGAAGCTCTACGAGTTTGCCGGTGTCCCCTTCAAACCAATCTGGTTTCTCATCCTTAACTACCTCAGTACCCGTGAGAGCGGATCGATCACCGAGATCGCATCGGCCCTCCATGTGACCCATCCCTACGTCAACCAGATTGCCGGAGATCTGATCAAGCGGCAGATCATCGAGGCGTTTGCCGACCCCAACGACAAGCGCCGGCGCATGCTGCGACTCACCGATTCCGGCCGCGATCTGGTCGATCGGGCGCGGTGCGTCTGGGCTGCCATTCGCAGCGCGCAGGAACAGATCATTTCCGAGTCCGACAGCGACGTGCTGGGTATTCTTGCTCGTCTCGAAGATGCCGTGTATCAGCGCGGGGTGTTCGAGCGGGCGACACAGGGAGATAATGGTACATTTTCGTTGGAATCGGTACGAAAAACCACGTAATTGTCTTTTCTTGATTTGTATTCTGTCGATGGGCTGGTCGATAAAAATATAAAACCATATAAGGTAGCTATATACATTTTATGTAAGTTGTTTCCAAAGATTGGCCCATTCCTTGCATGTAAGCTGTTACCTAAAATGCTGAAAAAGGAGCAAAGCATGACACATGCAAAACGGGTTATTTCTTTGGCTGCGGCTTTCCTGCTTGTTGGTGCCGGAGCGCTGTTTGCGGCCGGGTCTCGAGACGCCACGGTCCCAACCGGTCCGATACGCCTCCGTATGTCTACCGCGTTTACGCTGACGAGCGATCAGGAGGTCGGCGCCAGGCTGTTTCTCGACTTGGTCGAGCAGAGACTTGCAGACCGCGTTCGTATCGAATACGTGGGTGGTCCCGAATCCATTGACCCTTTCGAACTTGCCGAGGCAGTGCGATCTGGAGTGGTCGACATTGGCGGCCTTCCAGGAAGTTATTTCTCGAATATGGTTCCTGAGACAGGCGCCATGTATCTCTCCCAGATCTCACCGCAAGAAGAGCGAGCGAGCGGTGCGTTCGATCTGTTTGGCCAGGCGATCCGGGCTGGAGCAGGCGCTCAGTACATTGGCCGCTACAACACCAGCTACCAGTTTAACTTCTACTCGGCGACACCAATCCGAACGATGGCGGATTTCCGGGGCGTAACGTTCCGGTCGAGCCCGGTTTACCGATCGTTCCTGCTCGCCCTGAGCGCTACTCCGATTACCATGCCGCACAGCGAAGTCTATACCGGTCTCGAGCGCGGAATGATCCAAGCCATTGGTTTGACAAACTTCGGCGTGCTTGAGCGAGGATGGAACGATCTGCTTCGGTACGTGATTGATCCCTCCTTTTACGGCAGCGATCAGGTCATGATCGTGAATGCGTCAGCATGGGAGCGTCTTCCTCAGGATGTGCAAGAGGTGCTCACCGAAATCATGATCGAAGTGGAGCGAGAAAGCGGCATCCTGTTGCAGGAAATCATCGACCAGGAGCGCATCGATCTGGTCGCAGCAGGCATGCAGGTACTCACGATTCCGAACGCGGACGATTTTCTCAACATGGCGTACGAGTCCGCATGGAATACCGTTCTGGAGCAGACTCCCGAAGCTGGAGCTCGCCTTCGCGGTCTGATCGCGGCACCATAGGGCAAACGGTACGTCATGTTCAGTGGAGAAGGTACCCAGAGGGTCAGGATCAGCGCAATCTACTCACTGATCCTGACCGGATTCGCGGTTCTTGCGGCAGCGCTTATCGCGTCGATGGCGGTGCTGATCACGGCGCAGGTGGTGCTTCGCTACGCATTTGGCATCGTGCTCCTGTGGGTGAACGACTACATTGAGTACACGTTGCTCGCGTCAACACTGTTTGGTTCGGCGTACCTGCTGAAACAAAAGGGGCACGTAGAGATTGACTTCTTCACAGCCCGACTGCGCCCTGCGGCGCGTCGGGTGTTCACGGTGCTTGCGTACGCAATCGGTACCTTCGTCTGCGCGATGTTCTGGTATTCAAGTTCGCTCACAACCCTTGATCACTACCGGCGCGGGGTGTTGGTCATCAAGAGCGTTGCGTTTCCAAAATACTTCGTGCTGCTCCCTGTTGTGATTGGATTTACCTTGTTGACAGTGCAGTTCGCAATTCTCTTGGTTCAGGCGGTGCGAACGCCGAGTTCCGAGCTGAGTACCTCTGACGCCGGTTTTGACCTGTAGGCTTACGGCTTTTTCGCAGAACGGAGGCAATCAATGCCATGGTGGGCTAGTCTGTTCCTGTTGGTCGGTGGGGTCTTTGGCTGCTTGATGGTCGGGGTCCCGGTAGCGTTCTCATTTCTGTTTGTGAACATTGTTGGGAGTCTTCTGTTCATGGGGCCCGGAGGCATGAACCAGATGGTCTTGAGTGTGTTCAATTCCATCTCCAGTTTTGTCCTCGCACCGGTTCCTCTGTTCATTCTTCTCGGGTACGTGATGTTCCACTCGAAGATGGCGCATCGTGCGCTGGATGTGGTCGAAGTGTGGCTGGGTAAGGTTCCCGGCAGACTGAGTTTTCTCGCTGTTGGCGGTGGAACCGTTTTTGCCAGCCTGTCAGGTTCCAGTATGGCGAGTGCCGCTATGCTGGGGTCAACGCTGATCCCTGAGATGCAGCGTCGGGGGTACAGTAAGGCTATGACCCTGGGACCTATTCTTGGATCCGGCGGGATCGCCGTGATGATTCCCCCGAGCTCCCTGGGGGTTGTGTTGGGGAGTCTGGCGTTTGTCCCAATTGGAAGGCTTCTCATCGGGGGCGTGATACCCGGCCTGCTGCTTGCGACCCTGTACACCATCTACATGATTGCGGTGTTCACGATAAACCCGGCTTCGGCTCCAGCGTACGATATCCCCCATATGCCGCTCTCGCGTAAGATATTGGATTTCTCCGCCTACGTGCTGCCGCTTGCCGTGATTGTGTTTCTGGTTGTCGGTCTCATCGTGCTCGGCATTGCAACCCCGTCGGAGTCCGCCGCGATGGGCGCATTTGGGGCGTTTCTGCTTGCTGCGGTGTACGGGAAGCTGAACTGGACGGTTGCCCGTGAGGCGTTCGCCGGCACTCTGAAAACCAGCGTCATGGTGCTCATGATCATCGCAGGGGCAACCGGCTTCAGCCAGTTGCTGAGTTTCTCCGGTGCCGCACGCGGGCTGGTAACGTTCGTTCTGGGTCTGGACCTCAGTCCCATGGTCCTCCTGTGTGCGATGATGCTGGGACTCCTCATCCTCGGGTGTTTTGTTGAACAGACCTCAATGCTGATGATCACCATTCCCCTCTACATGCCCATCGTGCGCGCTCTGGGATTTGACACCGTCTGGTTTGCCATTCTTGTGCTGCTTACCCTCGAGATGGCAGCAACGACCCCGCCGTTCGGCCTGGTGTCGTTTGTGGTCAAGGGACTTGCGCCGGAAGGAACCACCATGGGAGATGTGTACAAAGCGGGTCTGCCGTATCTCGCGTGTGATCTGATCGCAATGATTCTGATTCTGGCGTTTCCGGCCCTTGTCACATGGCTACCGGGGTTCATCCGGTGACTGACGAACCGAATCTCACCATCAGAAACATTTCGACGCTGGTCACCATGGAGCCAACCATGGGCCACGGGAAACTCGGCATTCTGCATGGCGCAACCATTCACGCATCCGGTGGCACCATTTCCTCAATCGAGACCGCGGAAGATGTGCGCCTGCTTCCCGACGCACGGCGCTCAGGTTCTGCCGGTGCGGAGATCGACGCAACCGGACTGATCGCAATACCAGGATTGGTAAATGCGCATCACCATCTCTACCAGAGCATCCTGCGCGGCCTCGGAGCAAACGAGGACCTCGTCGGCTGGTTTCAAGCCCGTGCCCCGTTCCTGGAACGGTACACCAGCACTGCTCGTTTCCACGCCGTTCGACTGAGTCTGCTGGAGTGCATCGGCTCAGGGGTTACCACCGTGTTTGAGTTTGCGTCTAACACCCGTAACCAGGGCGACGTCGAACAGACCCTCCGGGCGGCTGAACAGCTTCCGGTTCGAATGGTTCTCGGGTATCAACCACCACCGGGTGATCCGCCGAGTCTGGCATCGGTGATCACTCTCTGTGGTGATCATCCCGCGATCGAGCGGCTGTTCTGCATTCCGGGTGCCGTGATTCCGGAGCGCAATGACGACGCTCAGTTTGCACGGTTTACCTCGCTGGTGGAGCAGGCGCGTCGAGACGGACTGGGCATTGCGACGCACGCTCTCGAACATCGGAAAGAACGAGATAATGGCAGTCTCCGCGTGCTGCAAGATGTTGGCGCATTGGGACCCGACACGGTACTCGCGCATTGTATCCATCTGATGCCGTCCGACATTGAAGTTCTCGCCAGGACCAACACACGGGCGGTATACAATCCGATGTCCAATATGCGACTCGGATCGGGCATCATGCCGCTGTCGAAACTGCATGAGGCGCACATATGCGTTGCATTGGGAAGTGACGGGGCAACGGCAGACAGTGGCGATTTCTTCTCCGCGATGCGTTCGGGAATTGGCCTGCAGCGCGCCCTGCATCAAACCCCGGAGGTGTGTTCGTATGAGCGCATCCTGCGTATGGCAACAATCGAAGGGGCAGAGGCACTTGGGCTGTCTGAGAAGATCGGCTCGATTGCCGTTGGCAAATGTGCTGACCTTGTCTTGATCGATCCAAATGCCGCAAACTTCGCGTGCGGGATCGATCCGGTGGCTCAGGTTGTGTTTTCCGCGCAACCACGAAACGTCCATACGGTGATTCTCAGAGGGAAGCCGGTTCTCCGCAATGGTGCCGTGATGCACATCGATGCGGACGAGATCGTGGCTGGTGCCGCGCAGGCTGCGCAGCAGATCGCTGGTTCCCTGTGATGGGAGCGATCGCCACGTGAGAACCTCAATGAGAGACCGGGTCGGGGTTCCGTTACGCGGGATTATCGCTACTCCTGTGACCCCGCTTACCGAGGACGGAGCCGTTGACCAGTTCACCCATGAGAGGCTTGTCCGGTTTCTGGTGGCCAATGGCGCACACGGGATCGCGGTTCCCACCCACATGGGCGAGAGTCTGGGGCTATCCCTTGATGAACGACTGATGCTTGCACAACGAACGGTTGCCTGCGTGGACGGGTTGGTGCCCGTTGTGGTACACGTCAGCGCGACCGACCGGCGGGATGTCATTCGGCTCTCAACCAATGCCGAGCGGATCGGTGCGTCGGGTGTGTTGGTGCACCCACCGTACCACTCGCGACTCACGGTGCCGGCGCTTGAGGACTACTTCACGTCGATTCTCTCGGTGCTGAACATACCCGTGTACGGATACAACTCCCGGTTGGAGGGCGGGTACACGTTGCCCGGAGATCTCGTGGCCTCGCTCGCAAACACGTGGGACCATTTCCGCGGAATAAAAGACATCAGCGGATCGATCGACTATCTCACAGAGGTCTGTGCGTTCGCTGCCCGCGCGGACCGAGAGTTCTCGGTATTGGCAGGAGGGGAGCACCTGGTGGCGGTCATGTCGCTTGGTGGTCACGGCTCGTTTGCCGGGGCCTTTGCGATCGTTCCCCGAATGGTCCGCACGCTCTATGAAGCCTGCCTCCAACAGAACCTTGCGGTCGCTCGGCCACTGCAATACAAGCTCGGATCGCTGCTGCGGGTGCTCTCCGTTCACTATCCCGCGCGCTACAAAATCGCGCTCGAGATCATGGGGCGGCCAACCGGGCGGCTTCGGCTTGAGGTGGGAGGCGATTACCAATCCGAACGGAGCATCGTGGAAGGTGTCCTGCACGAAATCGGAGCGATGGACACGGAGCCGCTCGGCTGGTCGGCGCCGGAGTGACCTCGAGTCCCCACACAATCGCGTTGACATCCCCGCATTCCGTGCTATAGTTAGTTACTGAAAGTAATCAAGCGAGGGAGCGGTGCGATGAGCCGGACGAGTGAGCTGCATGTGGGGTTGGCGTTTACCGGGCGGAAGCGGCCGGGGTTTGACCAGGAGTACGGGGCGCGGATGGAGCAACAGGTGCGCGTGGCGCTGAAGGGGCTTCCCGTGCGGGTTACCGAGGCAGACCGGAAGCTGGTGGACGAGCAGAGCGCCCGCGCCGTGCTCGACCGCTTTGCCGCCGACGGAGTACAGGTACCCATCTTCCTGCAGTGCACCATGGGCGACGGCCGCCTGGTGCCCACCATCGCCACCCGCTGGGGCTCGCCGGTAGTGCTCTGGGCAACACCGGAGAATCCCGAAGGCTCGATGATCAGTTCCTGCTCGCTGGTGGGCACCCACAACTGGGCCTCTATTCTGATCAACAGCGGCGTGCGACCGGCGGTAGTCTA
>REDM01000017.1 GCA_007693485.1 Spirochaetaceae bacterium | reverse complement strand
CACCTTGCCAATCTGCGCTCGGAAGGCACTCGAATTCGTCTTCTCGTGCCGTCGCTGGGATCAATCAACCACACCGCGGTGCACAGCCATTACCGCAAGTACCGTCCGGCGCTGTTCGCGCACGGCATTGAGCTGTTCGAGTACCGGCACGATCCCGGGGAGGTGGGTCGAACGCTCGCAGACACCCCGCCGGTTGAAGCCCGCCGCATCAGCCTCCACCTGAAGGCCGTGATTGCCGGCGCGCAGACCGTCTCTGTGGGCTCGCTGAACTTTGACCATCGCGCGATCCGCATCAATACGGAGAATGGGCTCATCATTCGATCTCAGGAGTTTGCCGACGGTATGCGAGCTCTTGTCGAGTCCCTGATGTCGCCGGAAGAGGCGTGGCACGTGACGTCGGAGGACGGAGAAATCCGCTGGTCCTCCGGGGACGACACCCGCCGCCGGGCTCCCGCTCGATCAGGGTTCCAGCGCGTCTCGGAGTTTCTGTACCGGCTGCTTCCGATCGAGGAGCAGTTGTAGCCGCGAGGGTTGCGGGAGTTGGCGTTTGGTTCAATCATGTAAGCGGAGGACAAGACCATGACATCCGAGCTTCGAACCGTGGTGCTGGACGATGACCCAACCGGAATACAGACGGTCCACGGATGCCGCATCATTACCCGGTGGGATCCGGAGACGGTTCGATCGGCGCTCTGCGACGAAGTTCCCTTCTTCTTCGTGCTGACCAATACCCGCGCCCTGACTCCCGATGCCGCCCGGGCGAAGATCGCAGAGATTGCCGGAACCGTCCTCGTCGAGGCGAAGAAGTTGGGCGTACGGGCCGTGTTCGTCAGCCGCTCGGACTCGACGCTGCGAAGCCACTTCCCGCTTGAGTGCAACGTCATCCGGGCAGCCATGCTCGATGCGGAACGCGCCGGAGCGAAGGAACAGACAGACATCGACGCGCTGTTTCTGATTCCGGCGTTCTTTGAAGGCGGCCGCATCACGCGCAATGACGTGCATCTGATCCGGATGCAGAACGAGTGGATTCCCACCGACCGCACCGAGTTTGCCAAGGACAGCGTGTTCGGCTATTCCTCTTCGCACCTCCCGTCGTACATCCAGGAAAAAGCGGGCGTTGATGGGGCGTCGGTTCTGTCGCTGTCGCTGGAGACGCTGCGAACCACGGAGCCGGAAGCGCTGGTCGACCGACTCTGCTCGTTGCGCAACGGCCGGTACGTGGTGGTGAACGCCGAGTCGTACGCGGACTTGGAGCGTTTCTGCCTCGCCGCCCGGGCCGCGCTCGGTGCCGGAAAGCGGTTTCTGTTTCAGACGGCGGCCTCGTTTGTGAAGGCGTTTACGGCTACGCCCGATGTAGGTCTGCTTGGCTCCGGGGTATCGATGGATCCCCGCACTCATCCGCGGGGTCTGATTGTGGTGGGATCGCACGTTCAGAAGAGCAGCGAACAGCTCGCCTGTCTGCTGCAGGAGCCTGAGGTGCGTGGCGTGGAAATCGATGTCCAGCGAGTGCTGGAGGACGGCCCCCCATATCTGACGCGCATGGTGACCGAAATCGAGTGCATCTGGAATGAGGGGGTGACGCCGGTTGTTTTCACATCACGGGCCGAGTTGCCGTTTCCCACAACCGGCGAGCGCCTTGAGGCCGGGCAGCGTGTCTCCCGGTTTTTGTCGAGTATGGTTCGTGTGGTTCGACTCCCGCTTCGGTTTCTCATTTCCAAGGGCGGGATCACCTCGCACGACCTGCTGGTGGACGGACTCGAGCTTTCCTCCGCGCGCGTACTCGGCCAGATCGCGCCCGGGGTGCCGGTGATCCGCATTCCCGAAGGGCACCGGCTCGCGGGGGTTCCGTACGTCATCTTTCCGGGAAACGTCGGTGGGGCAACAACGCTGCGGGAAGTGTTTCACACGCTCTCAGACGTCGAGTAAAGAATCTCGCCCGAAATTTCCGTTCCATGGTACCCTGTCGGAGCCAGCACTGATCCGGAGAACCAAGGAGCAGCACCATGAACCGAGCAGACCAGAACGCAGCCCGCTTTCCCAACGGAATCCCCGAACTCTGGTGCCCCATGATCACCCACTTCCGCGCGCCGGCTACTCCCGATACCGAGCGCGTACACGCCCTGATGGCTCACATCGCGCCGTGGGTACACGGAATTCTGATTCCGGGATCCACGGGCGAGGGCTGGGACATGAGCGATCGAGATATTCTTCGCCTGCTGGAGGTGGTGCTGGAGCGGGCGAGCGCACTCGGGCAGCACGTTCTCATCGGGGCGCTCAAACCTACCGCGGCGGAGATGAATACGTCGATTGATGCGACCCTGGCTCTGCTGTCTTCGCTGACGGGCAGGGCCGATCCATCGGCCGCCATGGATGCCGCGGGTGTTGCCGGGTTCACCGTCTGTCCGCCGACCGGTGCGGATCTTCCGCAATCGGCACTGCAACAGGGGCTGGAGGATGTTCTCGCGCGGGGGCTGCCGACCGCGGTGTACCAGCTTCCTCAGGTAACCCGCAACGAGTTGATGCCGGAGACGGTAGAGGATCTCGCCCACCGGTATCAGAACTTTTTTCTGTTCAAGGACACCAGTGGGGAAGACCGGGTGGCCAAAGCCGCGCTCGACTACCAGGATGTGTTCTTTGTCCGAGGAGCCGAAGGCGGGTACTCGCGGTGGCCTCGGTCGGCCGGCGGTCTGTACGACGGGTTCCTCCTGAGTACGGCAAACCCGTTCTCGGCGGAACTCGGAGAGATGCTCGCGCATCTTCACGCGGGAAGACAGGAGGAGGCGGACCGCATCTCAGACCGCATCGCTCGCTGCGTAGAGATCATGTTCCCGCTCGCCGGTGCCGTCAAGGCGGGCAACGCCTTTGCCAACGCCAACAAGGTGTTCGACCATCTGCGCGCCTGGGGCCCGGAGGCCGAGGCGGTGGAACCGCCGATGCTCT
>REDM01000018.1 GCA_007693485.1 Spirochaetaceae bacterium | reverse complement strand
GATCACTTGCACGCCCGCGGGACATGGACTACCATTCTGGTATCCCCATCCGCTGCCGGGAGATTGCGCGCATGCCGATCCGCAAGGTTGCACTGTTTTCCAACGAATACCCGCCCAACGTCTACGGGGGCGCCGGGGTTCACGTGGAGTATCTCAGCAAGGCGCTGGCCGAGCTGGTCGAGGTTGAGGTGCGCTGTTTTGGCGATCAGGACTACACCAACGGCCGCCTGCGGGTGAAGGGCTACCAGCCGTGGTCCGAGATGAAGCAGAACACCGACCCCAAGTTCACGAGCGCCATGGGAGCGTTCTCGCAGAGTCTGGCCATGGCCAAGGACCACCTGGACGCCGACGTGGTGCACTGCCACACCTGGTACACGCAGATGGGCGGGCTGGTGGCGGCGCGACTCTGGAGCATCCCGTTTGTGCTGACCACGCACTCGCTGGAACCGCTTCGGCCGTGGAAGGTGGAGCAGCTTGGTACCGCCTACCACCTCAGCAGCTGGATGGAGCGAACCGCCATCGAGGCGGCCGACGCGATCATCGCGGTCTCCAGGGAGACGCGGGCCGACGTCTTTAACCATTTTGGCGCCGCCGAGGCGCGCACCCACGTCATTCACAACGGAATCGATCTGGACGAGTATCGAAAGACCGACAAGACCGATGCGCTGGTTCGCCACGGGGTGGACCCGTCCAAACCCTACGTGCTCTTTGTCGGCCGGATCACGCGGCAGAAGGGCATCATTCATCTGGTGGATGCGATTCCGCACATCGATCCCGAGGTGCAGGTGGTGCTGCTTGCGGGCGCACCCGACACCGATCGCATTGCTGCCGAGATGAACGAGCGGGTCGAGGCGGCGCGCGGAGCGCGATCGGGGATCATCTGGGTTGATACCATGCTCCCGCGGCCGGAGATCATCCAGTTCTACTCGCACGCGGCCGTGTTCTGCTGCCCGTCGGTCTACGAGCCCTTCGGCATCATCAATCTGGAAGCGATGGCGTGCGAAACGGCGGTGGTTGCTTCAGAGGTTGGCGGAATCCCCGAGGTGGTGGTCCCCGAAGAGACCGGCCTCCTGGTTCCGCTCAAGCTCGAACCGGGAACCTTCACCCCGCAGGATCCGACGCGTTTCTCGCGCGACCTCGCCGATGCGATCAACCGCGTAGCCCGCGACCGCTCGATGGCAACGCGCATGGGCGCCGCGGGCCGAAAGCGGGCGGAAGAGCAGTTCAGTTGGCGCGCCATTGCGGGGCGAACGCTGGAACTCTACGAGATGTTGCACGACCGGCGGGCATAGGCGGACGCCCACGTGCGGCCTGGCGGTGGTTGACCGTCCTCACGAATAGAGCGTCTTACAACGTCTTGCGCGATTGATAGTTCTGCGATATAATAGAGTTAATGACAGAAAGTTTCGTCTCCGGCAGCGAACTCCGCCCTGATACTGTCTCGCGTCGCGGTGATGCCCTTGGCACCGAGGTCCCGGCGCGCGCATCCGGGGACGTGGCGGCGCTGCTGGTGGTCGCGCTGGTTCTGCTGCTGGCGATACCGCTCCTGAACGGTTTGCAGTCCGGCAACGCGTTGACCGGAGAGCTGCTGGAGGTGAGGTCACGGTGGACGCAGTTGACCTTCCAGCAGTTTGGCGAACTCCTTGCCCACGATGCGACGGTACTCCCCCCGGCGGATGGGTTGGGCGAGATGCAGACCATCTCTCGGGTCAGCCGGTTCGCGCCGGATCTCCGCGCCGAGCTCGATCAACTCACCGTGATGCTGAACCAACCGGTGCCCGCGAACGAGATGGCCGACGCGGCTTCAGACATCGAGATGCAGTTTCTGCGCGTGTACGAGCTGCTTCGCGATCTGGAGTCGCGCCGCGATTACGCGTACGGGAGCCTTCTGGTCTTCCTGCTGATCTTTGTGCTCGGGCTGGTGATTGTGCACCGGGTGCACTGGGAGCGGCTGCGACGCCTGGTGGCCCTCCGACAACACGAGCAGCGGATTGCCCGGCTTGCCGGAGCGGTGCGTGACCAGGAGCGCCACCGCATTGCGCGCGAGCTGCACGACGAGGCCGCGCAGAACCTTGCGCTGGCGGCCATGATCGCTGAGCAGCTTTCCCCCGACGAGCCAAACACGCGGTTGCGCTCTGCGCTTCGCCGTGCCATCGCGGACATCCGCGGGGCGTGCGACCGGTTACGGCCTCCGGCCCAATGGAACCGTGATCCGGTGGCAATGCTCACGGCCCTGCGCGACACGCTGCAGGACCGATACCCCATTCAGATTCGCATTGACGGCCGCTCTCCCGAGGGGGTGAGCTGGGATGACGACGACACGCTGAACGTCTACCGCATTGTTCAGGAGGCGCTCATGAACTCCATCCGCCACGCGGGCGTTGAGTCTGCGCTGGTAATGGTCTCCGGATCCGCCAATCGGGTTCAGATTGCCGTCACCGACGCCGGGTGCGGTATTGGAAGCGCCACAGAAGGGCGTGGTCGATCCGGCATGCGCGAGCGCGCTGAGCTGCTCGGTGCCGAGCTTGATTGGTTTGTCCCGGAGGGCGGGGGCACGGGTGTCCGGCTCCAGGTGCCCCGACGGGCGGAGGATGGTCGATGACGGAGCTCACGATTCTGCTGGTTGACGATCACCAGGTCTTTCGCGAGGGGGTGGCTGAACTCCTGGCCAAGGAGAACTGCTGCGGACGGATGATCCAGACCCATGCGCCGGACGAAGCACGCCGCGTTATTGCCCAAGAGCTTCCCGACGTGGTGGTCACCGATATGAGTTTCCCCGAGGGCTCGGGTCTGGATCTGATCGCGTGGATGCAGGAGGCGCATCCCGACACGCCGTGCCTCTGCCTCTCGATGCACGCGGACGCCGACACCCTCCGCGAGGCGATTGCAGCCGGGGCGCGTGGGTACGTCACCAAGAGCTCGGGATACGCGGAGCTGGTTCACGGGGTTGAACGAGTTGCCGCGGGGGGACACTACCTCGACCAG
>REDM01000019.1 GCA_007693485.1 Spirochaetaceae bacterium | reverse complement strand
GAGATGGTGTCGGTTGGTGCGCCCGGCTCGGGCACCCGAAAGAAGAGGGCTGCCGCCCCGAGCAGCACCCCATCCTCGGGCGACACACCAAACACCGGAAGCGGAACCACACCACGCACCGGGCCGCCGGGAGCGACCCCATCGGGCGCCAGCTCCTCAGAAGGCAGTTCGCCCGGGCGCTCTGCATCGGCGCGCCCTGCGGTGGAACCATCGCTCCCTCCCGTCTGTTGCGCCCAGACACAAGCGGGGCCACCGGGCAGAATGAGCAGTCCCACAACCATCAGAACCAGTCGCGTACGGTGTAATTGCATTCAGCGTCCTTCCTTCCACAGCCGGCACATCGTATCACTCCTGCAAGCGGTGCGGGAATCACCGCTTGCGGGAACGTTCGTTTTGGCGTACTGTCACCATATCACCATACGCTTACGATATCAGAATCAGGAGCTCGTCCCATGAACAAAACCGGCATTGTGATCCACCGTTTCGCCCAGGACGGAGAGGCGTTTCGATGGCCTGGCGTTGACGTCAAACACTACAACGCCTCGGGCACGCAGTCGCAGGGGATGACCAAACAGATTGTGTTTCCGGCCGACGCCCATCTTCCCGCCGAGGTGCGATACTTCGAAGCCGAACCCGGTGGCTACTCCGCGCTGGAGCGCCACCAGCACGTGCACGCGGTCTTGATCCTGCGCGGGCACGGCTCAGTGATGATCGACGGCGCGGTGCATGAGATCAACGCGTTTGACACGGTCTACATTCCGCCGGGGGTGTGGCACCAGTTTTCCGCCGCAGCGGATTCGTGGCTCGGCTTTCTCTGCCTGGTCAATTGCGAGCGCGACCGCCCCAGCCGCCCCACTGAGGCCGATATCGAGGAACTGCGCCGCAACCCGGCCATCCGCGACGTCATCCGCTGGTAGCCGCATCGCGAAGACCGGCCGGGTTCATCCCGGCCGGCTCCCTCCGATCAGTAATCGTCGTCGTCAAACACCTGATCGAGTTTGGTGCTGTTGGCGCGCACCGCAGCAATATCCGCAGGCGGCGCGTCGGACATCTGCTCAACCATCTGCATCCCCTGCTGGATCTGCGCGCGCATCATCGCCTTCTGCTCCGGCGTGAGGTGCGGGCTGGCGTCGATCTCGCGCAGCGCTTCCTGCATTTCGCGGTTCATCTCTGGTGACTCCTGCTCCATCTGAATCGCGAAGTACGCGTTCATGATGCGCGAACCCACCGAAGCCCACTGATCGCCGTTAGAGAAACCGTGCCGGTTGATGATTTGGCGCACCTCACCGTACTGCTGCACCGACCGGGCGAGCGACCCCTCGAAGTCGAATGGATCGGTTTCATCGAAGTCGTCGTCGAACATCGAGTCGGACTGGGTGTCCGCCCAGCGCTGGATCTCCAGCATGGAGTCGGCCCAGCGATTGACGGTGGCGCGATCGAGGGCCTGCTGTGCGAACACCGTACCGGCGAGAAGCAGAAGAACCAGGAGTGTGGTAAAACGGGTTATGGTTTTCATGGGTACCTCCGAGAGATCAATATATCACGATGGGTGGTTGTTGACAGGTCTGGAGGGGTGTGAGCCCTTGCGCGCCGGGGCCGCTTCTCCTACTATCGAAGGATTCGCACTTCATCAAGACACCGGGGGAAGCAATGCACGACCTGACACTGAACAAGCTGGGAATATACGAAAAGGCGTTACCGCCGTTCTCTTCCTGGAATGATGCACTCGAGATCACCCGTCGCTGTGGATACGACTTTTTGGAGATCTCGATTGATGAGTCCACCGAGAGGCTTGCTCGCCTGAGTTGGGGACGGAGCGAGATATCGCAGCTGCGTACCGCGATTACCGAGACCGGGGTGCCCGTTCGGACCCTCTGCCTGAGCGGACATCGAAAATTTCCGTTTGCGAGCGAAGACGTCTTGACGCAAGAGAGAGCGTGGGAGATGCTGCGCCAGGCTCTCAACCTGTGTGGCGAACTTGGGATCCCCATCATTCAGACGCCTGGACACGACGTCTATTACGAGCCTTCGACCGACTCGACGTGGAAACGGTACGAAGACGCGTTGCAGCGGGCATCCGAGATGTGCCGAGATGCGTCCGTCATGCTCGGTCTCGAGAATGCAGACAAACCGTGCGTGGGTTCGCTGGATCAGGCGCGCGCGCTGGTCACGCGAACCGGGAATCCGTGGTTTCAACTCTATCCGGATATCGGGAACGTCGTCGCACACGGATACGAAATCGGCCCCGAAATCGAACGCGCCTACCAGCACTTCGTGTCGGTGCACATCAAGGACGCGCGGCCGGGCGAGTTTCGTCGGGTTCCATTCGGCGAGGGTACCGTTCCATTCAGAGACGCGTTCGCGGCATTACGCAACGTCCGCTATGGTGGCCCCTTCGTCATCGAGATGTGGAACGAATCGAGCGACGACCCCGAAGGCGTGATACGCACCGCCCGCGAGTGGGTCCGCCGACAGATGGCGCCGTGAGGAGTATGCACCTGGGGCGCGGGTAATCTGATCGGCCGGGTGTGAGCCCGGCCGATCCCTGACGGGACGCAGTGAACGCGATCTCTCAGCCGCGCGCGTCTCGCGCCGCTGCCATGAACTCGCGGACACGCGCCACTTGTACCTCATTCCACACGTGCCCGTCACGTTTGAACGCAGTGCCCACGACGGCCCCGTCCGCAACTGAGAGTTGCTCTTTCACGTTCGACACTCGTACGCCGGTATTGGCAAAAACCGGCGTGTTCGGCAGTACGTCCTTGACAATCCTGAGCTGGTCCGCAGACGTCTCCGCCCCCGCCGTCAAGCCGGAAACGCAGATCGCATCGGGCTCTCCATTGAACACGGTCGATTTCGCGATGTCGGCCAGCGTTCGCTCGCCGAGGTAACTCGCAGCTTCCGGCACGATGTTGAAAAGCAGTCGCACGTTCTGACCGCCGATTGCCATGCGGTGGCGGGCAACCGCTCCAAGATTGGTGTTCCAGATGCCGAAGTCAC
>REDM01000020.1 GCA_007693485.1 Spirochaetaceae bacterium | reverse complement strand
TCGAGGGCGTCGCGTATGCGCTTCGATCCGTGCTCGAAGTGTACCGGGAGCACCGTCACGAGTTCGCTTCGGTGACGCTGCTCGGTGGAGGATTGCGCAGCTGGTTCTGGGCACAGATCATTTGCGATGTGTTCGGCGTTCCGTGCCGGCTGCACCGGTCGCCGCACAACGCCACCGGTCGTGGCGCCGCCATGGTGGCCGCGGTAGCAGCGGGACTCATTCCGTCGCTGGAGGCGTGGCCGGCTGATGAGGTCGTTGGCGATACCTTGCTCCCGGGCGAAGAGAACCGCGCGGTCTATGAGCACGGATACTCAGCGTACGCGCAGCTGTACCCGCAACTGAAACCCGTATTCGACGACGTGCGCAGCTGGTCGTGACGTTCCGGACTAACGCGCCGGAGGACCACATCAGTCGCGGGTCACCTCAAATTCCGAAAGCACTGCTTCAAACCGCTCGAGGGCCTCGTCCAGCGTGTGCGGGTCATGGGCGAATGACACGGTGAAATCGGTGTGGAAGTAGAGCCCGTGGTCAATGCAGGACGAAAAAAACCGCCGGGTCAGTTCCCAATCGCGTCGCGCGAGGCCGTGATAGTCGGTGATCGGTTCCCGTGTCCCGACGTAGATGTGAAACCCGGCACCAAGCGACTGGACTACCGCGGGAAACGCAAACCGATCGAAGAGCTCCTGAAGGGAGGAAAAAAAGCGTTCGGCACGCGTGAGGAAGGGCTCATAAAAGCCCGGCTCGCCGATCATATCGAGCACCGCATTCCCGGCCGCAACCCCAAGCTGATTGCCCGAGTAGGTTCCGCCTGCAATGACCGGGTCGTGCGGGTCCATGATCTTGTCCATGATGGTCCGGCTCCCCGCTACCACGGCGAGGGGCACGTCGTTCGTGAGCGCCTTCCCGAGTATGCAGAGATCCGGAGTGACTCCAAAGTACCCCTGCGCACAAGACGGTCCGGTCTTGAAGCCACAGAGAACCTCGTCGAAGATGAGAACCGCCCCGTGTTTTCGCGCGAGCGCTTGTACGCGGTGCAGATACTCGGGTGATGCCACGAAGACGCCGTTGTTGTAGTCGATGGGGTTCATGATGATCGCCGCAACCTGGCCGGACTCCTGTTCGAGAACCGTCTCGAGCAGCTCCGCATTGTGCCACGGGACGGTTATGGTAAGTTCTTCGACCACCCTGGGAACGCCGGCGGTGCGACCTCGTGGCCGAGACGGCCGATCGCCAGGGTTGTCCGCGTCAACCTTCGACGCCAGATTGTTGGCCATCAGATAGTCTTGAATCCCATGGAAATGGCCATCGACTCGGAGCACCTTGTCGCGTCCCGTCACGCCTCGCGCGAGACGGAGGGCAAGGAGGGTGCCCTCGGTGCCCGAGTTCACGAACCTGATCGTCTCCGCCGCCGGAACCAGTTCGCATATCTTTCGTGCCAGATCGATGGTCTCGATGGTGTCGACTCCGGCGTAGAACCCTTTCTCCGCGCTGCGCTGCACGGCTGTTCGTACCGCCGGTTCGTCATGGCCCAACAGAACCGCGCCGTGACACAGGAAGAAATCGATGTACTCCTTCCCGGTCACATCCCAGATCCGCGGTCCTCGAGCGTGCGTTGCATAGAACGGCACGCCGGTAAACTGATTGGCACGGAAGCTCGAAGACATACCACCCGTCAGATATTGCGACGCGTTCGCTTGCCAGTCGGCGAGCGTGAGCGGTTTGCTTGGGGGGCCGCCTTGATGCTCTATCATGGGGTCAACACGCCGGTCGATCCTTCGCCATCCCGCACGCCCGAGCGTACATGGCGATGACATCTCTCACCCTCGCGAGCGCAAGATCTGCGGGGTCAGCCGTCACCAGACCTTCACGAACCTGCCGGTACTTGACTGGCATGAACTGACTCAGCACCGAGGGGGGAATTCCCCAGGATCTGAGGTTGGCGAAGAGCCGCGAACACGCCTCCTGCAACCGCGCGTCCGGCCAGTAGTACCGGCTGCGATCCGAGTAGCTGTACTTCCGCTTGAACGCCTGCTCGCCCGCATCGCCGGGATAGTACTTCTTCCAGAACTGGGGATCAGCTTCCATAACCGTATCCAACGCCTCGGAAAGGCACGAGAGCTCCGTGCTCCCGGGATGCAACGGCGCCACCTCGCGCTCGATTGCCTCGAGTGCAAAGAGTGCTTCGCGATACGCGTAGGTGAGCCATGGTCCAACCTTGAGGATGCAGAAATGGTCGCGAACGAGGTTCTCAAGCCCTTCCTCGGTCTGATAGTCGGTGGAATGGGCCTCGTAGACCATGCCGGGATACGGCGCAATCGCGGCGCTCAGTTGTGCAGCCGCATCCGGCTGGTAGTCGAACACCTGATCATCGCCAAACTCTACTCCGGGCTGAACAACCAGACCACAGACCCGGCTCCACGCGTCCTCGAGGCCCGAGCGGAGAAACCGATCCCGTGTGACCTCGATGGTCCGAAGCGCATCGGCGGTCGCGGTCACCTCGACGTGGTCTTCCGCCTCCTGCGCACCCCCGGGAACGGGGACTTCGGTTCCGATGATGTACACCGGCGGTGGAGTGCTCCGATGGGAAGTCTTCCACGTTTTCTCAACCACACCGCAGAGCTCGGCGGCCCGGGTCGCAACCACCTCGTCGGGAAGCGGTTTCGCCCGGTCGCCGACGTCGTCGGCACAATACATGCTCGCGTCGAGGTGGATCTTCTGGAATCCGGCCTCCGCGTAGTGCTGAACCAGCTTGCGGGCGTTGGCCATTGCTTCCTCGGCCGATTGGCTGCTCCAGGGATTGGGGCCGAGATGATCACCGCCAAAGAGAATCCGGTTGAGCGGATACCCAACCGTCTCGGCAATCTGTCCTACGTACGACACAAAGTCGCGCGGGGTCATGCCGGTGTAGCCACCGTCCTGGTTCACCTGGTTGGAGGTGGATTCGATCAGCACCATGGAATCGTCGGACTTCGCCTGCTTCAGCGATGCTTCGATGACTGCAGGATGA
>REDM01000198.1 GCA_007693485.1 Spirochaetaceae bacterium | reverse complement strand
CCGAGAGCGCGCTGAAGAGTCCCTGGAAGTACTGCACAAACTCCACCGGCGCGATCAGCTGCGTCACCATCCACGACCCCAGCAATCCAAATATGTTGAAGTAGAGGTTCAACACTACCATGGAAATAATGACACCGAGGAAGCGGGGAACGACGAGGTAGGCAATCGGATTGATTCCCGACGCGATATAGGCTTCCACCTCGTGATTGATCACCATGTTTCCCAGCTCGGTGGTAATGGCCGTACCGGAGCGTGACGCCACGATAACCGCGGTGAGGATGGGACCGAGCTCGCGGGTGATGACCGTGATCAAGATCACGTAGAGCAGCTGAATCTGGCCAAACTGCGGCAGGAGGCTGGTGCCCTGCACGATGATGACAGCGCCCAGCCCCACGGCAATGACCGCGGTGACCGCGAGTGCTTCGACGCCGGTGAAGAGAATCTGCATGGCGAGCACGCGGCTGCCGACTTTGCGCCGCGCAAACGATGCAACGGTCTCGCGAAGGATCTCGCTGAAGAAGCCGAGAGCGTAGAATATGACCGATACGCGCCGGGTTACCGACGCACCGGCGCGCTCAACAAATCCCGGCCCCCGCCCCACGGAACTCGCGCGTGGTACCGCCGGGTGCGTGCTGCTCACGGTGCTCCTCCCGTCTGCATGGGCGACGTTTGCATGGGCCAGGGCGAGAACCCGTTTGCGAAGCGGTGCTCGATTGCGATCCCCTCTGCGGTTCGCCCCAGGCGCCGGTCCGTCCGTTGCGGGCCGTGATAGTCGGAGCCCGCGCTCACCATCAGGCCCTCTTCACGAGCCACCGCTTCGATTTTTCGGCAGTCGGTGAGCCGAGCGTTTGAATGGTACGCCTCCACTCCGTCGAGCCCTTGCGTCTTCCATTCTCGCAGCCGCTCACGCAGACTCGATATGGAGAGGAAGAGGGTTTTCGGATGCGCAACCACGGCGACCCCACCGGCGGAATGAACCGCGGCCGCCGCCTCCTCCAGACTGCTCGCCCCTTTGGGTTCATAGAACAGCTTGCCATCACCAAGAAAGCGGTCGAACGCCTCTTGAATGGAGCGGGCAATGCCCCGCTCCACGAGAAACTGTGCGAAATGGGGGCGCGCGAGCACATCACCGCCGGCAAACTCCGCGATCTCGTCCTCGTGTACTGCGATTCCGGCCGCCCTCATCCGCTCGACCATGCGCGTGTTCCGGTCCTGTCGCATAATGTGAACCTCGGAGAGAAAGCTCGTGAGTTCGGACGATCTGCGGGTGAGTCCCAGGCCCAGAAGGTGGAAGGCTCCCGGTGCGGTGTACTCGATCTCCAGTTCAATCCCGCCAATCACGGTCACGCCGCGAGCGGCGCCGGCAGCCGCAGCCTCCTCCACGCCCTCGATGGTATCGTGGTCGGTGAGCGCTACGGCCGTGACGCCATCGACCCGACACACCTCGACGAGTTCGGTGGGGGTGAGGGTGCCGTCCGACGCGGTTGAGTGGGTGTGCAGATCCACCATACAGAGAGAGTACCGCTTTTTGGCTCAGCGTCAAGCACGATTTGGTTGCACGGGGAAACACCGCACGGTGACCGGTACAGAATCGTCGAATCGATCATCCTTGATTTTCCCTCGGCGGTCGTATACAGTTAGGTCCGGAGATCGTTGTGCCCAAACCGATAAACTACAAGGCCAATTCCGTGATCTATTTTCGCGGAGATATGGGCGACAAGATTTACATCCTCAAGGGGGGGCGGATCAGCCTCAATTCCAACGATATCGAAACGGGGCAGGAGATCCACGATCAGATCCAGACGGGAGAGTTCTTTGGGGTGAAGTCAGCCATGGGCAAGTATCCCCGGGAAGAAACTGCCCTGGTGCTGACCGACGCGTCGGTCATTGCGTTTACCGTACCGGAGTTTGAAGAACTCGTAGCCAAGAATACCCGTGTCATCATGAAGATGCTGAAGGTGTTCAGCACGCAGCTTCGGCGCATGCACGCCAAGGTCAGCAGTCTGCTGTCGCAGGACGCCGACAGTGACCCGGAAGAGGGTCTGTATCGCATTGGCGAGTATTATCTGCGAAAGAAGGAATACTCCAAGGCTCGGTACGCCTTCAACAAATACCTTACCTATTATCCTGCCGGCCGCTTCCACAAAGACGCCAATCAGTTTGCCCAGACCGCGGAGGCGTATCTGCTGAAGTACGGATCCGGGAAGGGCCCCGCGGCCGTCGGCCTTGCCCAGAGCCCGCATGCAACTGAGAGCGGCGGTTCGCCCAAAGAAGGTGCCGGTTCCTCGGGCGGGGGCGGGCTTTCCAATGCAGCGCAGAAGTACTACGACGCAGTGAGCACCTTCAGCCGGCAGCAGTACTCCGAAGCGCTCTCCGTGTTCAAGGAGATTGCATCGTCAGCCGACGACGAAGAATACGTGGTCAAGGCACTGTTTGAAATCGGGCGCTGTCTGTTCACCATGAATCAGTTTGACGGTGCGATCAAACACTTCACGAACTTCGTGCAGCACTACCCCAAGAGCCCTGAGCTCAAGGATGCGCTCTTCTACGTCGGTCAGTCCTATCAGCAAAAGGGTGAATCCGAACGCGCGAAAAGTTTCTACACCAAGATTCTCTCCATGGAGCCCGTGGAAGACGGGCTCAAGCGCAAGGTGCAGAAAGCGGTGCGCTCGCTCGAGGAGGGCGCGTAGATGGAACTCAACTCGGGTGCGTTCGAGCGATTTGCGGTCAAGTTTCAAAAGGGTGACCTGATATTCTGCGAATTTGAGCCGGGAGACTCCTTTTATCTGATCCAGCAAGGCCGCGTCCAGATTTCAAAGGTGATGGGTAATCTGGAGAAAACCATCGATATTCTGCAGCCCGGTGAGATCTTCGGCGAGATGGCAATTCTGGAAGAGGCGCCACGGTCCGCCAACGCCATTGCGCTGGATGCGGTGAAAGCACTTGAGTTCAATCGGGAAAACTTTGAGATTCTGATGCGCGGCAACCCCCAGATTGCGCTCAAGCTGCTCAAGCTCTTCACGAAGCGGGTCTACGACCAGCGCCGTCGGTTCATGATCCTGACGCTGGACGATGTGTCGGCCAAGGTTGCGGATGTCTTTCTCATGCTCAATGAAATGAAGACTCCCGATAACCTGGAGTCCGACGAGCGGGTTTTTCACACGACGCCCGAAGACGTTGCGCATTGGGCGGGCATTTCACCCGAGAAGGCCCGGGATGTGATCCAGCACTTTTCCTCTCAGCGAAGAATTGAACTTCTCACCGACCGGATCGTTGTTAAGAACATCAACGAGTTTGTCCGTTTTGTGAACTCCCGGCGCCGCCAGGTATCGTAAGCCACCCTTCGCCGTCGCTCACCAGCGCGTGCACCGAACGATCCCACGTTTCACTTGGTACTTTCTCGACAATCTGAATGCCAAACGCGATCGCGACCGCTATCCACTCCACGCCTGACACGGTTTCCATGCGTGCGAACCATCGGTCGTAATAGCCTCCTCCCTGGCCGAGACGTGCGCCGTGGCGGTCAAAGGCGAGGCCGGGAGTCACGACCAGAAGGCGTTCGGGCGGGGAGCCGGCCTCGCCGCAAGCCTCGGCTGATGGGCCGGTAAGACGCAAGCGTGGGGCGTCGGGCCCCGGCTCCACGATTCCAAAGGAGCTTACCACGGCATCGAACGGCCATTCGGTTATGACAAAAAATTCAATTTCGGCGTCGGTGACGCGAGGCAGGGCCAGTCTTTTGCCCTCGGCCAGAGCTGCGCGACAGATGGCGTCGGTGTTTACCTCGGATTCGGTGCCGACGAAGGCACAAATGGTGGTTGCACCACGCCACTCGGCGCTGCTGGTAAGCGCTGCAGTGATTCGAGCGCTTGCCGTCTGACGGATTTTGGGACTGAGGGTGGTGAGTCGGGTTCTGATCCGGGCTCGAAGTGCACGTTTCTCTGCCCGGAGTGACTGTGTATCCATGAAACTCAGCCAGGAGTGGGAATTGAACCCACGACCTGCTCATTACGAGTGAGCTGCTCTACCCCTGAGCTATCCTGGCGTGTGATCCGCACTATAGCGAAAAGCCGCAAAAATGAAAAGTGGTGTCACTGTTCCAAACCCTGTGCATTTTTGTTTCTCGGGAGGCGGTTCCGTCAAGAAACTGCGACGAACACCGATAATCAAACAGATAGGGGACCGAAGGAGGATCGCGTGGTACGTGGACTTTTTACCGCTGCAAGCGGGATGACCGCACAGCAGCACCGGATGGATGCGGTGGCAAACAACATGGCCAACGTGGACACCAACGGGTACAAACGCGATACCGCCGTGCACAAGGCCTTCCCCGAGATGCTGCTCCGGCGCATGAACGAAGAGGTGGTGCGGGTTCCCATTCGGGCACAGTCAATCGGTTCGGTAGATATCGCCCCGGTTGTCGGCCGGCTCGGGACCGGCGTCGAACAGAACGAAGTCTACACGGTGTTCGAGCAGGGGCCGATGAAGCAGACAGATAATCCGTTTGACATGGCCCTCGAAGGCGAAGGGTTTTTTGTCGTCGACACCCCCTTCGGTGAGCGCTATACGCGAAACGGAGGGTTCTTTCTGGGGCCCGAGGGGCTTCTGGTGACCAAGGACGGCTTCCCGGTGCTTGGCGAAGACGGACCCATCACGGTGAAGTTGAACAACTTTTACATCGATCAGGACGGCCGGATCTTTCAGAATCAAGCTTTTGCCGACGACCCCAACCGGTTGGTTACCATGCGCGAGAACGAATGGGAGGACACCGTTGAGGTGGATCGGCTTCGACTCGTCAACGTGTCCAACCCCCGATACCTGCGCAAACAGGGCGGAAGTCTCTGGAACACCACCTGGGAGTCCGGTTCCGCTGAGATCGTCGAAGGCGGTCAGCGCCCGCGGGTGCACCAGCGCTTCGTCGAAGCGGCAAACGTCAACATCGTAACCGAGATGGTACAGATGATCGAGGTAAATCGCGCCTATGAGGCCAATCAGAAGGTGATTCAGGCGCACGATGACAGCACGGGACGGCTGCTTTCCACCGTTATGCGGCCGAACTGATCTTCGGCTGGAGCGAGTTGATACAACATGATGATTGAGACAAGCGCTATGGGCAATGAGGAGACCAGCAGATGATGCGATCACTGTGGACCGCGGCGTCGGGAATGACCGGGCAGCAATTCAACATCGACACCATTTCCAACAACCTGTCGAATGTGAACACCACCGGGTTCAAGCGAAATCGCGCTGACTTCGAGGATCTGCTCTATCAGACCGTCCGCATGGCCGGAACGCCCGCAACGGAAGAAACCCTTGTTCCCGTAGGTGAACAGGTCGGTCACGGTGTGCGGGTCGCTGCAACGCAGAAGATCTTCACGCAGGGATCGCTGCGGGAGACCGGAAACGTCGGCGACATTGCGATTGAAGGCGAAGGGTTCTTCCGCGTGCTCAACTACGACGGAAGTTTCTCGTATACCCGCGATGGTTCGTTCAAGATCGACTCCAACGGCCAATTTGTGACTTCGCAGGGTTATCGGCTGATGCCGGAGATCATTCTGCCCGAGGGATTTCTGCGCGATACGGTCACCGTAACCCCCGACGGACGGGTCTCGGTTCGGATTCCGGATCTGGAAGATCCCATCGACGTCGGGCAGCTTGAGATTTACCGATTTGTGAACCCCGCGGGGCTGCAGGCAATCGGCGAAAACCTGTTCCGCGTTTCAGCCGCATCCGGGGATGCAATCGGGGGACGTCCGGGCTTTGACGGAATGGGCCGCACGCTCGGAAAGTTCCTTGAGCAATCGAATGTGGACGTTGTCGGTGAGCTGGTCGCGATGATTGTCGCCCAGCGCGCCTACGAACTGAACTCACGAGCCATCCAGACTTCCGACACCATGCTCGGAATCGCGAACGGACTGAAACGATAGCAGTCGACGGGAGGATTGAACCATGATTGATGCCCTGAACACCCACATCTCCCGTCTCCAGGCCGACACCGCAACGGGCAACACGCTTGCCGCCCGCACGCGCTCTACCGACAGCGAGGAAGCGCTCCGGGCGGTTGCATCCGAATTCGAAGCGCTCTTCGTGAAGCAGATGCTGAGCTCCATGCGGGGGACGCTGAATCCCGAAAACGATCTTCTGCACGGTGGCCTGTCCCAGGACATCTTTGAGGATATGCTCTACGACGAGTACTCCAAGGTCATGGCAAAAGCCGGATCGATTGGGATTGCCGACCTCATCGTCCAGCAGTTGAAGTAAGACGATCCATTCCTTTTTGCTCGAGCTGCCTCTATGTTGGGAATACCGCGTGACATGGTGGTTGGTTTCGTATAGTATTGTGACAGCCGCATGTATACGAAAGTTGACGGTACCGTTCGATTCAAGGTCCCGTTTCTCTCCGCTATTTGTAACATGCTCTCTCAAAAGCAATTAGAGCTGCGAAAGACTCTTGCCTTTCTTGGCATGGAGTTTGCGTAGTGTATTGCGGAGTACACGATGAAAACGATACGAACAACGTTCCAGGACGATGCGCTCAAAGCGTATTTCGATCAAATAAAAAAGACCCCACTCCTGAGTTTTGACGAGGAAATTGCCCTGTCCAAGCGGGTTCAGAAGGGCGAAACGCAGGCGCGGCAGGAGCTGGTTGAGGCAAACCTGCGACTGGTGGTCAAAATTGCAAAAGGATACGTGACAAACGACGTCAGTTTTCTTGATCTGGTGCAGGAAGGTAATCTCGGGCTCCTGAAAGCTGCCTCCAAGTACGACTACCGCAAACAGGTACGCTTCAGTACCTACGCGTCCTGGTGGATCAAGCAGTCGATCACCCGGGCGTTGAGCAATAAACGCCGACCGATTCGGCTGCCGCACCGTAAAGAGGACGCACTGCGTAAGATTCAGAGAACGTACACCACTTTGAGTCAGAAACTGATGCGGCATCCGACCGTGGAAGAGATCTCGAAAGAATTGGGTTTCGAGGTCGGGGATGTGGTTCAGATCTTGAACATTTCCAACAGCGTGATATCGCTCGATAGTGAAATTAACGAAGAGTCGGGAACCTTCCATGACGTGTTCGAGGATTATTCCTACGCGCCCGATAATGAGGTTATGAAAAGCTCTCTTCGTGACCAGACCCTGAGTTTCCTCGAGTGCCTCAAGGAAAAAGAGCGTCAAATTCTGCTCTATCGGTTTGCCTTCTTTGGCGGCCAGAAGTATACACTCAAGCGAATCAGTGACGAACTCGGAATCTCTCCGGAGACGGTACGCCAGATCGAGATTCGTGCATTGAAGAAACTGAAGCAACACGCCGGCGAATTGAAGGAATATGTCTACGGGTAATCGTCCGAAGCCTGTTCAGGAACCAAATCGTACTACACCGTCGTGGCCCCCCCGGAAACGAACGCCCACCGGGGGTGGTCGCGTTCTTGTGCTGCTATCTCTCATTGCAGGCTTGCTCTTTCTTCTGGTTGTGGCGCTCCCTCCGCACGGATCGCTTTCGGGTGTGTCCCAGCGAGGCCGGACCGTGCCGGATGCAGTGTCGGAGTACGCTCCGGACGGTGAGACCCGGGTAGCGCCGCACGCGGCGGAGCCGCCCGCAGGCACGATTGCACCGACTGCGGACCCACCCGCACCCCCGGTTCCGCGTCCTCCGGAGGACCGCACCGCGCCGGTTCAGCCGCCGGTCGCGCCGCAACCGGTGCCGCCGGCGGTTGTCCCCGATCGAACCCCGGACACCGCCGCTCCGGTTCGCCCAACCCATCGTGGCACCCTTTACCTTGTGATCGATGACGCCGGGTACAACATGAACGATCTCGAACGCTTTCTTGCCTTTCCCCATCCTCTTACCATCGCAGTGCTTCCGCACCTTCGGTGGTCAACTGCTTCGGCGCTACGTACTACGCGGGCGGGAAAGGAAGTGATTCTTCACCTCCCGATGGAGGCCAACAGTGGGGCCGATCCTGGCCCCGGGGCCATTCTGGTATCCCACGACGAGGCACAGATTCGGCGCAGGGTCCACGAGGCTCTCGCATCGGTGCCCGGGGCAACGGGTGCCAACAACCATATGGGGTCGCGCGCGACGTCGGACCGCCGGGTGATGGACATCGTCATCGCGGAGTTGAACGCGCGGGGGCTGTTCTTCCTTGACAGTCGCACGTCCGCCGAAACCGTTGCCCGTCCTGCGGCAATGGCTGCGGGGATCCGGTTTACCGAACGGCACGTCTTTCTGGATAACGAGCGCACCGAGGCAGCTATTCGCAGCGCCTTCGCGGAGGGGCTGCGGGTAGCAGAACAGCGTGGGTACGCGGTGATGATCGGGCACGTGATGGTTCCCGAACTCGCCCGCGTATTGATGGAGGTATATCCGTCCGTGATCGAACAGGGATTTACCTTTGGATTTCTCTCCGACCTCATGGCTCAATCGGTTGCCTATGAACGTACTGGGAATTGAAACCTCGTGCGACGAGTGCTCGGTAGCGGTAGTTGCCGACGGGCGCGCCATCCTGGCGCACCAGGTTGCCACCCAGATCGCCGAACATGCGCGGTTCCAGGGCGTAGTCCCCGAAATCGCGTCACGCAAACACGCCGAGTGGATCGTCCCGGTGTTTCGCGAAACACTCGCATCGGCAGGACTTGAGCTCTCGCACATCGACGCGATTGCGGTCACCAATCGCCCAGGGCTGATCGGATCGCTGATGGTAGGGGTTGGGTTTGCCAAGGCCCTCGCATTCGGCCGGAAGCTCCCCCTCGTGGGCGTGGATCACATTCTTGCACATCTGTACGCGCCTCAGTTGGAGCAGGAGATTGCATACCCGTTTCTCGGTCTTCTGGTCTCCGGAGGGCACACCATCATCTGCCGGTGTGATTCGCCGTTTGACATGCACATTCTTGGCACCACCATTGACGATGCGTGTGGGGAAGCCTTCGACAAGGTTGCCAAGTTCTATGATTGGGGATATCCCGGCGGAGTGGTGATCGACCGTCTGTCGGCTTCGGGAGACGCCAACGCCTTCAGTTTCCCGGATCCGTCGCTGCACAAGGGCGAGCACCGTTACGACGTGTCGTACTCGGGTCTCAAGACCGCGGTCATCAATCAGCTCGACCAGTTCTGGAACGACGGCTTTGAGAAGACACCGCAGAACGTCGCAGCGAGTTTTCAACGCGCCGCCATCGACATGATCGTGCGTCGACTGCTGCTTGCCGCCGAGGACAGCGGGATTGAGCGGGTTGTGGTTGGGGGAGGCGTAGCGGCAAACAGCTATCTGCGCCACGTACTGCTCAATCGAGAGGACCTGAAGGTAGTCTTTCCCTCGGCGCTGCTCTGCACCGACAACGCGGCCATGATCGCCGGTCTGGGGTATCACCTGATACAGCGCGGCGATCGTGACGGGTGGGATCTGGAGGTAGCGGGACGAGTCAGCGGCTTCCGGCGGGGCTACCCGTAGGAAGTGGTGCGAAAACTGTGCTTTTTTTACGCGTGGTTCGCTTTGAAGAACTGCCGGGTTATTTCGTCGAGGTCCTGATTTCCATCAAAGAGCTGCGGCGGACTCGCCGTCCGGCTGTGAACGAGCCGTTCAGCGACCGCAAACATTGCCCCGGCAAACGGTGAGGACGGGTTTCCGACGATCGCCGGTGTTCGATCGAGGATTGCGCGGGGCACCGACGGATCCACGGGCACAAATCCAACGTATTGCAGCTCGATTTCCAGGTTTCGCCGGGCGATCTGTCGGAGTTTGGCGCCGATGGTGACATCCGCGGTCTCTTTGCCCATATTCAAAATGACGCGAGGGACAAACTGTTGCAGCCGCTCGGTTACGATGCTCGCGTTGTCGGGGTTTACCTGTCCCAAAAGGTCTGCGAGCGCACCGAGTTTCGTATCGGATCCTTCCAGTCTTCCGGCGCTGAACTCCGTGATGATGCGTCGCTCTTCGCTTCGGTTGGGAAAACTTCGGTAGATGAGGCGAAAGATTGCGCTCTTGATAAACGAGTAGGCGTTGAGAACGGAGGTTGTCTCGGGTACCACCACCACCAGGCCGTTGTTGGCGCAGAGAAAAAAGTCGATGGTGTTGTAGGCCGAACCCGCACCAAGATCAATGAGTACGAAGTCGGCCACCAGACCAAACAGGTCCTTGATGATCTTTTCCTTGCGGAAGTACGAGAGGTTGGCGGTGCCGGGCAAGAGGGAGTCTCCCGGAATGAAAAAGAGACGCTTTTCGGCGGTTTCCACCAGGAGTGAATCCAGCGAATCTTCCTGTTTGTGAATCAGATTCCCAACTCCCGATCGATTATTTCTGATGCCCAGACAGGTGTGAAGGTTGGATCCCCCGAGGTCCAGATCGACGAGAATCACGGTCTTGCCCATGCGGGCGAGCGCTACCCCGAGATTGGCGGTGCATACCGTCTTGCCGACTCCGCCCTTTCCGCTGGCAATTGGGATAATCGTGGTCATGTACCTTCAATCATAGAGGAATTGCGTCGCGATCGCCATAGTAATGCGCAATCAACCGCTTCCAGACGAGGCGCTGCTCCCGGGAGAGCTCCGGGCGCACCTTCGCGGTTACGTTCTCACTGTCGATGAAATCACGAGTCTGCTGAATCAGCGCATCGAGGAATTCCTTCTGACGAGCAACGATCCCGGCAGCGGGGCGTCGATTCTTTTCCAGCAGCAGTGCGTAGTGCGGCAGGCAGAGCCCCACCGATTCCCGAAACGACGCGAGGAACTCATCGTCTTCTCCGTACTGGAGAATGAGATCGAGGGTGGTATCCGCCTCTGAGTCCACAATGCGACACGCCGGGCACGCCGGCGCTTTTGACCCGCCGGTGCCTCCGGAAACCGTCGAACGGCCGCGAGTGCGAGACGCGTCCGGTCGCTTGGGAACGCCACCGTTTCGGGAAGCAGCCTCCAGAAACTCGAGGTGCATGATGGCTACCGCGAGACCGTCCTTCCACCCCGCGAGGTCGTGCGCGTGATGGGCGCAGAATCCGCCGTTGGCACGCAGGTCAGCCCGGAAACCGCGGTTGTTGACGTTCTGATAGAGAAGGGTATCGAAGAACTGATTGAGCCGAAGAGAAATACGTGCGCAGACGGGGCAGCGTCCGGTTTTCAGTGCATCGATGAGGTTGAAGAACGGGGTGTGCTTCTCCGCTGGTGCCATGGCCCACTACAGCACGGCGCGCAGAACGGTGTCAACAAAGGAATTCAACAGGAAACGAGCGCCGTCGACCGGTCGACGGCGCTCAGTGCAGAACGGTGTGCGTGTGATTCGCGGCCGGATTCAGACGGCGGCGAGCACCTGCGGCAGGAAGAGCGACACGGCGAAGAAGTAGATGATCAGACCGCTGATGTCCTTGATCGTGGTGATGATCGGGTCGGCGCCGGCGGCCTGGTCGAAACCCATTTTGATCAGCGCGAACGGGATCAGGAACCCGAGGCCCACTCCGATGGTGATGACCAGCGTGAGCGAGATGCCGACGGCCACACCCAGCATGGGAATTCCCTGCCAGATCGCTGCGACAAAGCCGCCGATCGCGCCGAGGGCCACGGCCATGCCAAATCCGTTCAGCGTCTCGCGCGCCCAATGGGCCAGGAATCGCTTCAGGTTGATCTGTCCGAGCACCATTGCCCGGGTGAAGATCGTAGACGACTGCGTTCCGACGTTGCCGCCCATATCCATGATGACCGGGATGAAGAAGGCGGTTGCGACAACGGCTGACAGTACTTCCTCAAACGCGTCGATTACGAGGCCGGCGGCCATTCCCCCCGCGAGGGTGATAAGCAGGAAGGGCACCCGGACCGAGAAAACGTGCCAGAACGAGCCCTTGATCAGCTTTTCGCTCCGGTCGGATTCCTTTTTTGACAGGTCCAGGAGTCCCACCTTGTCGAACATGTCGTCCGTGACCTCTTCCCGCAGTACGTCCATCGCGTCGTCCACGGTCAGCGCACCAACGAGTCGGTTTTCCCGGTCCAGCACCGGCAGTTCCGTTACGTTCAGCTGCTGGAGCAGACGGGAGGCGCGCTCCTGGTCGTCGTGGGTGGCCACCGCGGTGTACCGCTCGGTCCCAAGCAGCGCATCGATCCTCGTCTCCGGGGAGGCGGTGATGAGCACTCCGAGGGGCAGCACGCCTTCGAGCTGCCGGCTGTCGTCGGTGACGTAGACGATGGTGATTTCCCGCGCATGCCCGTTCGCCTTGGCCCGGATCCGGTCCAGTGCCTGCGCCGCGGTCATGCTTTTTTTCACGTCGACCCGGATGGGAGACATGATTCGGCCAACGGTGTCGTCCTCGTACCCCATCAGCCTGGCGGTGGTGTCCCGCGCCTCTTTGGGCAACTGCTCCAGAAGACGCTTGGCCACCTTTGCCGGCAACTCATCCAGAAGGCGAACACGGTCGTCGGGGTCCATCGTGCCAAGCAGCGCGATGGCCTCTTCGCCGGTAAAAGACTCCACCAGTTCACGCTGCCACGAGACGTCCATCATGTCGAAGACCGCAGTTGCGAGACCCTTCGGAAGAAGTCGAAAGACAACGGGGCGATCCTTCTCTGCGGTCGTTTTCAGGCCATCGATAATCTCGGCAGCGGTCATTGATCGCAGGAAGACCTTCAGTGGTTCAAGGTTTTTCTCCTTGATGTACTTGTGTGCGTAATCGGAAAAATTCAGTACGGTGCTCATTGCGTTCTCCTTTTCCGCCGCGCGGTGGACGAACGATCCGATGACGCACCGGTGGTGATCAGGTGGGGACGGGTTCGTGCAGACGCCGGCGGAGTGCTGTGTTGTTACGATACGATCCAGGGTCTGGGTCCATTCGTCCTCCGGTGCCGTGGCATCGTGTGGATTCGGAAGTGCAACGCACTCCGGCGATACCGGCGTCTGGGTGCCCCGTCCGTGGAGGCGGCGGGACAAAAAAAAGGCCTTCGTCGAGCGAACTCGAAGAAGGCCTTTCTGCGGCAGAGAATCCGATCGCGGTTCTGCCGAGAGAGATTGCGTTGAGCGCTCAACGCAATCGGAGCCTTCTTCGTTCGAGCTTTGGCACTGTACGGCGTAGCGAGAGCCGCATTATGCAGGTCCTTAATCCGAACCTGCCTGTTCAACCCTTTGGCGTCTGTCGACGTTTCAGGGCAGCGGCGTATTTCCGTACAGGAGCCTCACCTAACAAAGGCGATGTCTACGCGGAAAGTATTTCTTCTTATCCGAAATGTCAACAGGAATGGTTTGGTATTTTTGCATAGTTGCGGAAACTGAAGTGCTCCGTTGTGCCTGTCGCTTCGCCGCGGTACAATGGAACCATCACCAAGGAGCACACGATGAAAATCGGAAGAAATGATCCCTGCCACTGCGGCAGCGGAAAGAAGTACAAGCACTGCTGCTACGCCAAAGACAGCGTGAAGCACGAAGCACCCGAGGAGGTCGCGGACGAGGCGGATGCCGCACCCGACGAAGCAGCGGACAGCGCTGCAGCGAACGCTCCTGACACCGCCGCCAAGAAGCATGAACCGCACGACCACGGCCGAGGCCGATTCCACGGCTCATCGCGAAGCGGCGGGTCATTCAGCCCGCGGGTCTTCCGCGGTTCACAGCGCGGTGGCTGACCGGCTCACAACCGCATCGGCGTCTCACTGACGTGTTTCGGTGATGTTTTCCATTGACGCCGAGGCGCGCGACGGAATTCAGATTCTCTGGCTGACTGATGCTGCCTCAGGCAGTCGGGCGGGGGTCCTTCCGGCAGTAGGAGCGACGCTCTGGTCGCTTGCGCTGCAAACCGTGGGTGAGGCTTCCAACTGCGACGAGCTTCTCGCCGGTGATCCACTCTCACAGATCAACGATAACCCGTGGTTTCGCGGGCGGATCCTCTTTCCGTTCAACGATCGAATACCTGAGGGGCGGTATCGGTTTGGCGACCGGACCTACCAGTTGGCAATCAACGATCGGGAGTCCGGGGATGCCATTCACGGCATGGTGCACAATCAGCCGTTTCAGGTGGTTGACTCGCAGGTTGACCCGGATTTCGCGCGGGTTGTGTTGCGGTTTGGGTTTGACGAGGGGCGCTTTCCCGGCTATCCGTTTGCGGCGGAACTTGACGTTGGGTACACTCTGACCCGCGACCGCCTCGAGATCGCCTTCACTGCCCGCAACAGCGGTGGGCGGGTGTGTCCCGTTGCGGTGGGGATGCATCCCTATGTGCGCACGCAGCCTGCGGTGGACGCAGCAGCACTCCGCTGCCCGTCGGAGGCGTGGGTAGAGGTTGACGAGCGTCTGCTGCCCACCGGAGCGCTTCCCGCGACGACGGGAACACCGTTTGATTTCGAAGCATTCCGCAGCCTCTCTCACCGTGAACTCGACATCGGGCTGCTCAGGGGCTACGCCGCAGAGAGAAGCCAAACCGCAGCCGCGGTCACCGAGGTTCGGCGCCAAACCGATACCGTGGTGATCGAACAGGACGCACGGGGGTTTCCCTACACCCAGCTCTTCATCCCGCCGGATCGCGGATCGATAGCGGTGGAGCCGATTACCGCCGCAACCAACAGCTTCAACGACGGCCGACTTGGACTGCGGGTCCTGGCCCCCGGCGAGGAGTTTGAAGCCCGCTATGCCGTGAGCCGACGGGCCAATCGGGAGTGAGGCGCGGAGGCGTGTTGATCCACCTCGTGATACGCGCGCTCACTCTGATCCTGAGGTACGCCACTCGTCGCGGCGGCTCTCTATGGCTGCCGCCAGGGCG
>REDM01000131.1 GCA_007693485.1 Spirochaetaceae bacterium | reverse complement strand
CCGGTGCCCCAGACCTACGCGCAGATTCTGGGAGATCTCGAAGCGATGGACGCGTTTGCGCCGCTGACCCGGTCATTGATCCCGCTCGCGGGGCTGCGCAGCCTGATGGCCCACGAGTACCTCGATCCTCGCTTCGACCGCGTCAAGGAGTTCGTACTCGCGGACTCTGAAGTGGTCGCGCAGATGTCCGCCATCGTCCGCGACCGGTGGATCTCACGGTAGACTTCCCCGCGAATTCGCTCCCCTGATCGACCCAGCCGTGTCCTCCTCGTGATCCGGTGGGTGTCTCGACTGCACAAAACGCCGGTACCCTGCTATACTGGAATCACCAACCACCAGAACAAGGAGTGCAGCATGAAGTACCGGAACCTGGGTAACAGTGGACTTATTGTGAGCGAGATTGCACTCGGCACGATGCAATTCGGGCAGAAGATGAACATGGGGAACCTGGATCAGGCCGCAACGAACGAGCTGGTCGGATTCGCGCTGGACCATGGGATCAACTTCATCGATACGGCCGATGTGTACAGCCAGGGGCAGAGCGAAGAGTTCGTGGGCAACGCCATCCTCGGAAAGCGGGAAGAGCTGGTGGTAGCCACGAAGTGTCGGCTTCCGATGAGCGACAACTTCAATCGCAGCGGCGCGACGCGGGTCAATATCATTCGCGGAGTTGAGAGCAGTCTTCGCCGCCTTCAGACCGACTACATCGATCTCTACCAACTCCACGGGTGGGACAGCAATACCCCGTTGGAAGAAACCGTGCGCGCGATGGACGATCTGATCCGGCAGGGCAAGGTGCGCTACATCGGCTTCAGCAACTACCTCTCGTGGCAGGGGGCAACCGCAATCGGCATGCAGGAGCGGCTGGGACTGAACCGTTTTGTCACGGCGCAGATGTACTACAGTCTTGTTGGCCGCGGTCTGGAGTTCGATTTTCTCTCCATGGCGGAGCATCACAAGCTGGGCATTCTGGTCTGGAGCCCGCTGGCGGGTGGATTCCTCAGCGGCAAGTACGAGCGGGGCAAGCAGGCGCCGGCCGGCACGCGCTTCAACGAGAACGGCAATTTCGTCCCCTTCGACAAGGAACGCGGCTTCGAGGTACTCGACGTTGCCCGTTCGGTGGCGGCGCGCCACGGGGTCAGTGTCGCGAGGGTCTCACTCGCCTGGTTGCTCGCTCAACCGGCGATCTCGAGTGTGATCGTGGCCGGCCGGAAGAAGGAGCATCTATCCGATAACCTGGCAGCCTGTGATCTGGAACTCACACCGCAGGACCTGGAAGAGCTTTCATCCGTCAGTGATCCCGGGACACCCTATCCAAAGTGGATGGTACTGCAGCTCGACGTTGCTGAGGACCCTCGACCCAGAGTGCTCTATCCACAACGATACGCTGGCGGCAGCCCGTGGAAAGACCGGCGAGATTACGGATGGGACACCTGATTCGAGCCGTCAGGTCAGGTCGCGAACGCTGTTTCGTTCGATGAGTTGTCCGCCAATGACGATCTTGACCGCCGGCGAGTCCCGGTTCAGCATTCGCTGAGTCAGCCGATTCACGGCGGCGTTGCCGATTTCCCATTTGGAGACGGCAATGGTTGTCAGGGGAGGATCCATCAGTGCCGAGGAGGGCAAGTCGTCAAACCCGATGATGGAGACATCATCGGGTATTCGGTATCCCGCCTCCCGAATTGCCTTCATCACGCCGTAGGCGATGATATCGTTCGTACAGAACAGAGCGCTGGGCAGGCGAGCTCCGCTTCGGATCGTGGTTCGCATGTCCTCGTATGCGCCGTCGTACGTAGAGTCACAATCAAAGATGCATCGCTCGTGTATCGGACAGGAGAGCGCTTTCATGGTCTGAATGAAGCCCGTGTACCGCAACTGGAAGTTCCGTGTCTGCACCGATGAGCGAACCATGCCGATCTCGGTATGTCCACGCTCGACGAAATGCTCAATCGCCCGGTACACGGAGTCGGTGTTGTTCATGTCTACGAAGTCGAAGGCGATGAAGTCGATGAAGGTGTCAAGAAACAGCAGCGGAATGGGTACGGCGCGAAATGCACAGACGTCGTCACGACTCAACTCGGTTCCGAGCACAATCGCGCCCTGAAGGTCGTTCGAAGACCGAAGGCTCTCAATTACCTCATCGATCGGTGCTGCATTGAACGTGGAAATCTCGATGGTGAGATTATGAGTGCGAGCTCCGTGGGTAATTCCATCGAGGTAGTCGGAGATGAAGACGGTGTGATCCCGGTTTACCGTGTGTCCATGACGAGCGATCTTGAGAAAACGGATCGTGCCGTGAGCGGCGTTTCCGCTCCCTCCGGATCCTGAGCCCGGTTTCTCGTAGCGCATGTCATGAGCGAGCTTCAATACGCGTTCCCGCGTCTCCAGGCTGACACCGGGACGGCCATTTAACACGAGAGAGACAGTTGTTAAAGAGACATTCGCGAGATCAGCAATGTCTTTGATCGTGGTCGCCATCTGCGACAACAGCTTACGCCCTGCCTGTCAGATCTGTCAATTAAAATTTTAGTAAAACCCCACGGGTAAACGAATCTGTTGTCCCCGTGGGGCTATGTGAGCCCGTGCCGCTTACCCTTCCGCGCGAATCACGATTCCCCGTTCTTCCTGAAGGGGGCGTACCTCGAGATCGTCCGCCGGCGTTCCTTTCCGGAACACCACCAGCGTTCGGGCAGGTGTGCCGTCCGGAATCAGGGGAACGTAGTGCCAGGTTCCCTTCTTCAGGGTGATCGCCGTTCCCGGCGAGAGACGAACCGCCGCCAGTGTGTCGAGGTCGGGCCAGTCGTCCGGTGATGGGCGCGCGGATGGTGCGGCCAGCACCAGCACGATGTCCGCTTCCATGGGCACGAGGGTTTCCGTGGTTTTCAGGTGTCGCTCGAGCATCGGGGCGGTCATGTCGCCCGATTTGGTGAGCACCATACCGAACGAAACCGCATCCATTTCTCCCAGCGAGAGATCATTCCAGAACGTGAAGACCGGCGAGTCAAACGCGGGAGTCGCTCCTCCGGATGAGATCAGGGTTCCATAGGGCTTGACGTTCTCTGCGGTGGCGGGTTGTACCCGTACCGATCGAGTATCCATGTGACTTCCTCCTCCTATGCTCCGGAGACCGTCGCAACCAGGCGGCGCGAATGGTCTTTCAGCGCGTGATACGTTGCGTCGTACTGGTTGACGTATTCCCGGTACCGTTCCGTGTTTTCTGCGATTGGTTCGATTCGCTTGGCGATGGTCACGACCTTTTCTGCCGCCTCTGCGATGCTCGGATACATCCCTGCCACTACGGTGGCGCAGATCGCGCTTCCCAGGCTTACCGCCTGCTGTTCGGTTGGAATCAGAATCGGTTTCCCCGTGACGTCTGCGTGAATCTGCATCCAGAGTTCGCTCTGGGTGGCTCCGCCGCACGCGATGATCTCGTCGACCAGGAATTTCGCCGCATCCATCTGGCGGATAATCATTTCTGTTCCGTACGCCACTGATTCCATGATCGCGCGGTAGATGTGAACCGGGCCATGGCTCAACGTAAGCCCCCGGATAACGCCGCGGCTGGCAGAATCGACCCAGGGGGTCCGGTTTCCCTGCCAGTGCTCCAGCACAACCAGCCCATCGCTTCCCGGGGAGAGCTTTGCGGCCTCACGATTGAGGACATCGTACACCGATCCGCCCGAATCGGCGGCCTCTTTCTCGATTTTGCTGTTGAGGAAGTTGGAAAGGAACCATTTCAGGACGCTGCCGGTGGAAATCTGTCCCGCTTCCACAATGTGAAGGCCGGGGATCAGCGCATCCGGGAAGCTGCCGAAGAGACCCCGCGTATGCAGCTCAACCGGTGAAACGCCGATGTGCAGCTGCGATGACCCGGTGATCAACGCCAACTTCCCTGCCGTCAGCGCGTTTACGCCGATCACGCCGATGTAGGCATCGGCGCCGCCGCCGGCGACCGGAATTCCGGCTGGAAGTCCGGTGCGCTCTGCCATTTCCGGAGTCAACCGGCCCGCCTCCTCGCCGAGCTGCAGGATGCGCGACGGAAGTTTGTCAAAGACGTCGTCCAGTCCAATTCTCGAGTACAGATCACGCGGGATGCCGCCCTTGCGAGCGTTGTAGAACCATCGCACGGTTGTGGTGTTGATGTTCCCGGTGATCTCCCCCGTCAGGCGATACACCATCCAGTCGGTCTGCTCGAAAATGGTTGCGGCCTTCTCATAGGTCTGCGGTTCATTGCGCTTGGTCCACAGCACCTTGCAGGGGAACCACTCGGCGGAGAGTTTTGCGTTTCCGATGTACTCCAGCGCTTCCTCGCTTCCGTTCGCGATCTCCTCCGCTTCTTTCGCCGCACGGATATCCATCCAGATGATCGCGTCCCGAAGCGGGCGGCCGTTCTTGTCCAGGAAAACCACCGTACAGCTGGTGCCGTCCAGCCCGATCCCTGCGATTTCGGTCGGTTTCACCCCGGAGGCCGCGAGCGCTTTCTGGATCGCCTCCACCATCGCCCGATCCCAGCGGTCGATACTCTGTTCAGCCCAGGCGGGAAAGCGGTGAATGTTCTCATTGGGGCTCACCCCGAATCCAAGACACCGTCCCGACGCATCATACACCCCGGCACGAAAGCTCTCGGTGCCTGCATCGATTCCAAGGACGTAGGTACCCATAGGTTGTGTTCCTCCTCGTCTCTGCATCATCGCCCCGAACTCCCCAACTGTCAACGTTGGAGTCGCAGCAAACAGATTTTCGTTGACAGATTCCGAGTTCATGGTAAAATCGACCTGAAACCTTTATTGAAAAGAGCTTCGGCTCTTTCAGTAGTGATGCAGTGACGCCCTCGTATCAGTCAGCTTTGGAAGGAGATCAACCATGATGAAGAAGTTCCTGAATCGGCCGGAAGATTTCGTCGACGAAATGCTGCAGGGAATTCTCGCTGCTCACCCGGACCAGCTGAAATACGTGGCCGACGACCTTCGCTGCATCGTTCGCGCCGACGCCCCCGTTTCGTCGAAGGTGGGGCTTGCAACCGGGGGCGGATCGGGGCACCTCCCGCTCTTCCTCGGGTATGTCGGCAAGGGCATGCTCGATGGATGTGCTGTCGGTGGTGTGTTCCAGAGCCCGAGCTCGGAGCAGATGCTCGAAGTGACCAAAGCGATCAACGGTGGGAAGGGCGTTCTCTACATCTACGGCAACTACAGCGGTGACATCATCAACTTTGACATGGCCGCCGAGATGGCTGAACTGGAAGACATCAGCGTTGCGTCGTACGTCGCCGGAGAGGACGTTGCGAGCGCCCCGAAGGGCGAGGAGCAGAAGCGCCGCGGCGTGGCCGGGATCTTCTACGTCTACAAGTGCGCCGGCGCAAAGGCGGACGAGGGCGCCGATCTCGCCGAAGTGAAACGAATCGCCGAGAAAGCGGGGGCCTCGGTGCGAACGATGGGTGTTGCCCTTTCGCCGGTGATCGTTCCGGAAGTGGGGAAGCCGTCGTTCACGATCGGTGAGGGCGAGATGGAGATCGGTATGGGCATCCATGGGGAGCCCGGAATCCGACGCGGAAAGCTGCTCACCGCCGACGAAGTGGTTCAGGAGATGATGGACAAGATCATTCCCGACCTTCCGTTCGGGAAGGGTGATGAGGTCTCGGTTCTGGTGAACGGTCTCGGCGCCACCCCCCGCGAAGAGCTGTACGTCGCGTATCGAAAGGTTGCGGAGATCCTTGGGCAACAGGGAATATCGGTATTCAAAACCTACGTTGGAGAATTCGCAACCTCACTCGAAATGACCGGGTTTTCATTGTCGGTCTGTAAGCTGGACGCAGAGTTGAAAGCTCTGCTCTCGAAGGCGGCCCGCACGCCGTTCTTCGAGCAGGTGCAGCTGTAGTACCGTGTCGGGGGCCGAACGGATGTTCGACGTTGAAGCCGCAAAGGCGGCGGTGCACGCGATTCGACTCCTGATGGACGAGAATCAGGAACGGTTGATCGAGGTCGACAGCGCTCTCGGGGACGGCGATCTCGGCCTGACGATGACCAAGGCGTTTCGGACTGCAGATGAGCAGCTTTCCGACTCGGACGAGTCCGACATCGGCACGTTCCTTGCCAAGGCCGGCATGATCATGGCGAAGGCCGCACCATCGACGATGGGCACGCTGGTCGCCACCGGGTTCATGCGGGGCGGAAAAATGGTGAAGGACAAGACCGAACTGAGTGCATCAGACATCGCCTCGTTCTTTCGCGCGTTTTCGGACGGCATTATCGAACGGGGAAAGACCAAACCCGGCAATAAGACGATCGTCGATGTTGTCGATCCGGTTGCCACCGCGCTGGAGGAAGCTGCCGCCCGTGGCGATGGTGTGGGCGCGCTGGTTGAGGCCGCGGAGTCTGCGGCTTCGATGGGAGAAGAGGCTGCGCGACAGATGATGTCGCAGCACGGGAAGGCGGCGGTGTACCGCGAGCAGACCATCGGGAAGCCGGATCCTGGTGCCACTGCGGGAGTATTGATCGTGCGGGGGTTCTTCGAACCGGTGCGATCAATGAACAGATGAGTTGGGTTTCAACGGCACCATTGGTGCCGAAAAAAAGGTATCCTGGTAAGGAGGGATTGGTATGAAGAAAACAGCAGTTCTGCTTGTTGTTCTGGCTGTGCTGATCGGCGGGATCGCGTTCGCCGGTGGCGCTCGAGAGGAGCGCACCGCGGACCGGCAATTCCAGATCGCCATGGTTGTGAAGGTTGAGGGCGTTGCGTGGTTCGACAACATGCGCCTCGGAATTGAGGCCTTTGACCGTGAGCATGCCGACGTACGCGCATGGCAAACCGGCGCAGACACGGCGGACCCGGCCGCACAGGTGAGGATTATCGAGGACCTGATTGCACAGGGAGTCGATGCAATCCTCATCGTCCCCAATGACCCTGAGTCGCTCGTTCCTGTTATCGAACGTGCGCGGGCCCAGGGAATCGTCGTGGTAACCCACGAAGCGTCCAATATTCGTAACGCAGATTTCGACGTCGAAGCGTTTAACAACCTCGAGTACGGCGCGCACATGGCCTCCGTGATGGCGGAATGGATGGGGGGCTCGGGTTTGTGGCAACCGTTTGTTGGTCACCTGACCTCTACAACCCACAACGAATGGGTGGACGGTGAAATCGCATACCTGCAGCAGAACCATCCAAACATCGTCAAAGCGAACCGCCGCCTTGAAGAGAACGAGAACCAGCAGGTCGCGTACGAGCGCAGCCTCGAGATCCTGCGCGCGAATCCCAATATCCGCGCGATCATGGGCAGCGCCATGTCGACCATGCCGGGTGCGGCCCAGGCGATCGAAGAGCTCGGTCTTGTCGGTCGGGTTGCCGCGTTTGGTACCTGTCTCCCCTCCGTGGCCGGCGAATACGTGGAGAGCGGTGCGGCAGAGTCGTTCCACTTCTGGGTTCCCGCTGATGCCGGATACGTGTCGGCGAACGTAGCCTACCACCTGCTCACCGGACGCGAGATCACTGCGGGCGTGGACCTTGGTCGCCCCGGGTACAACAGCATCACGATCCAGAATAACGAGCACGGTGTTCCGGTAATCTACGGACAGGCGTGGATGTCGGTGAACAAAGACAACCTCGACGAGTGGAGAAATCCAGACGGAAGCTGGAAGCTCTGATTCCACGGAGCGTTCGTTCAGCGATCTGCGGCTGACGGCGGTGTCGCCGGGCCGCAGGCAACAAGCCGGCCGGGAACTGTTTCCCGGTCGGTTTTTTCTGAGAACACATTCAGAGTCATGAGATGCCTCGACACGAGTCGAGCGGAGACGGTTGACCGAATCTCATGCACAGTAGATTATCGACAACGCGAAACGAATTGGATAGTGCCGCGGCGAGGAGGGCGTCCCGACATGGTGCAAGCGCTGCTTGAAGTACGGAACATTCGCAAAGCCTACGCAGGGGTGCAGGCGCTCGATGACGTCAGCCTGACCGTTGCGCCCGGTGAAGTTCACTGTCTCGTGGGCGAGAATGGATCGGGCAAATCGACGCTGATCAAGACGGTTGGAGGTGCGGTTCAGGCTGATTCAGGCGAAATCATCATCAACGGCACGTCGTTCGGCAGTTCCATCAGCGTCATTCAATCCATCCGACACGGAATTCAGATCATTTATCAGGATCTGAGTCTGTTTCCCAACCTCACGGTTGCAGAGAATATCTCTTTGAGTCAGATGATCGAGCAAGGTGAGAAACTCACCAACTGGAAGCGAATACGCGAGGTTGCCCTGCGAAGCCTTGCTCAGATCGAAGAGCATATCGACGTCGATCTTCCGCTTGACCGGTGCTCCATGGCCCAGCGTCAGATCGTTGCGATTTCCCGGGCCCTCACTCAGGGTGCGAAGCTCATCATCATGGATGAACCAACGTCAGCGATTACCGCGGAGGATGTGCGCCGGCTGTTCAAGGCGGTGCGCCGATTGAACGAGCAGGGTGTTGCGATGCTCTTCGTGAGCCACAAACTGAACGAGGTGTTCGAGATTGCCGATTCCGTCACCGTGCTGAGGGACGGGAAGAAGGTCGGTGACTACCAGGCGAGCGAATTGAACCAGGACAAACTCACCTTTCTCATGAGCGGACAGAATCTGGAATACAAGCCGTTTCAGTTCGATCCCGAGAAAGAAGGGGCGCCGCTGCTTCTTGAAACGCGCCGACTCAGGAAAGTGAACCAGTTTCACGATATTGACCTCAAGATCCATGCGGGTGAGGTTGTGGGTCTGACCGGGCTGGTTGGTTCCGGGCGCACGGAGTTGGCCCTTTCGCTGTTCGGGCTCAATCCCCCCGAAGGGGGCGATATCGTCATCGACGGTTCGCTGGTGAGAATCAAGGGGCCGGAAGACGCGAAGCGACACGGTATCAGTTACCTTCCGGAGGACCGGCACGGACAGGGATTGTTCGGTCATCAGACGATTGCAGATAACGTGGTCGCCACGGTGATCGACAGTCTGCGGGGCACGACAGGGTTGATCGATGCACGCCGGCGGGACAGGATCTGGCAGGAGTGGATTGACAAACTCAAGATCAAGACACCGTCCGGCCACAATCTGGTATCCAGTTTGTCCGGTGGAAACCAGCAGCGCGTAGTGCTGGCGAAATGGCTTGCGGTTGAACCGCGGGTATTCATTATCGACGGTCCGACGATCGGTGTGGACGTGGTGTCCAAAGCACGCATACATGACGTTATTCAGGAACTGGCCCGAACCGGAATGGGTATTCTGGTCATCTCCGACGAGGTGACCGAGATCATGCAGGTGTGCAGCCGGGCGCTGGTCATGCGCAAGGGCCGGATTGTGGCGGAGTTCACCGATCTGCAATCGGTTCAGGAATCCGAGATCAGCCAGGTGGTGGCGGGAATCGACGGTAGCGAGGTGGTCGCGTGAAGACGAGCTTTCCCAAGGCGCTGTTGGCGCGGCATGAGACCTATCTGGCGCTCATCATTATCCTGTTTTCCATCGTCCTGGCGAACGCCACGACGGGGTTTCTGACCGCCGGCAATCTTCTCAGCGTCATGCGCGGTGGGGCCGGGTTGGGTATCCTGTCTCTCGCGTTCTTCGTCGCCCTGGTTTCGGGCGGTATCGACATATCCTTTCCCGCCATTGCGATATCGGGGCAGTACATCGCCATACGTGCGATGCTGGCGTTCGGGATAAACAGTATCTGGGCGGCGTTCGGAATCTCAATCGCAATCGGGATCGCGTACGGGCTGTTCAACGCCTTTCTGATTACGAAGTTCAAGATCCCGTCGATGATTGCAACCCTTGCGACCTTCAACCTCTACCACGGCGCCCTTCTGGAGTTCGTTGGCACCGAGGCGGTGAACGTCGGACGCATTCCGACCTCAATCACCGAGTTCGGCCGAATGGCGATCTTCCGGTTCGAAACCGAGCAGGGTCCGTTGGGGCTTTCGATCTTCGTGGTGGTCTGGGGCGCCGCAATCGCCGCTACGTGGTTCATCATGCGACGGACCATGCTGGGGCGGGGCATCTACGCGATCGGAGGTGATGCCGAGGGAGCGAAGCGGGCCGGATTCCGGGTAACCCGTATCCGCTACTTCGTGTACGGCTACGTCGGGTTTCTGTCCGGCATCATGGGTATCATTCACGTGTCGTTGATCCGGTTCGCCCAGCCGAACAACATCGTTGACACGGCCCTCCTGAGGGTGATCGCGGCGGTCATCCTCGGGGGGACCGCAATTACCGGAGGCCGGGGTACGATCACCGGCACGACACTCGGCGTCATCATCATTATCCTGTTGGACCGACATCTCATCATGCTGGGTATCCCGTCTGCATGGACCGAGTTCTTCATCGGAATCGTGATCGTCGTCGGCGTCATTGCAACTCATTTGCGGATGAAGATCTCTCGAGTTCGCAGAGGCGAGCTGGTGGTGGATCGGGCCCATTGACGGTGGCGGCTTCAACAGCGGAATGACGTAGGAGGAATCGGAGTTGACAACGAAAAGGGCAACCAACGTAACCCTGTTCATCGCTTTCGCGCTGGTGGCGCTGATCATGACCATCGCCATGCCGGAGCGATTTCTGAGACTGATCAATCTTCAGAATATGATGCGGAACCTCCCTGAGTACGCGCTGCTCGCGTTCGGCATCATGCTGGCGATGACCGTCGGCGGAATCGATCTCTCCGGTGTTTCGGTTCTGAGTCTCTCCGGTGTGGTTGCGGGGATGATTCTCTCGCGCCACCAGGAGCTCGGTATGGGTCCATGGATGACGATCATACTCGCGATGAGCGCGGCAATTGTTGTTGCCGCGATGTGTGGGGTGATCAATGGAGCGATCGTCTCGATCGCCGGGGTTCCCGCCATCATCGCGACGCTCGGAACCAACGGACTCTATCTCGGTATTGCCATGGGGCTCACCGGGGGCAGCGGTCTGGGAAACTTCCCCCTCCAATACATCCGAATCGCAAACGGAAACGTTCTGGGGATCCCGATACCGTTCATCGTCTTCGTGGTTGTCGCAATTCTGCTGGGCTTTCTGATGGAGCGAACGTCGCTGGGTTTCCAGATGCGCATGCTCGGTGCCAGTCCGGTGGCTGCGAGATTCTCGGGTATGAACAACCGCGTCATTCTCATCAAGACCTTCGTGATCATTGCGGTTCTCGCTGGAATCTCGGCGATCCTGCTCACATCCAAGGTTGCGACGATGCGGCCCAATTTTGGCCAGCAGTACATGCTGCTCGCCGTGCTCCTGTCGGTTCTGGGCGGCACAAACCCCGATGGCGGTTTCAGCTCGGTTCTCGGGGTGAGCCTGGCAATCCTGACGCTGCAGATCATCGCGACCGGGTCGACGTTTCTTGGATTCACCCCATTCTTCCGCAACTTTCTGTACGGAGTGATGCTTCTCGGAGTGATGATTATCCAATTCTATCGGGAAACTGGACAGCTCGCGGGCGTTATGCGTCGGTTCAGGCAACCGTTCGCGCGAAAGAAGCCCGCGGCCACATAGTCAGGCCGCAGGAGAGGCGGCCTCCGGTAGCGGGGCCGCATCGTTCATTGATCACCCGGTGCGTTTCGCCATCTGGAACGTGCCCGGTCTGTTCACACGGTCCAGGATCCGTTCTCGAAGACCGGTTTCCCGTCCATGGTGATCCTGCCGCGTGTACGCAGGTCCTTCACGATGTCCCAGTGGAGCGACGACTGGTTCACACCACCGCATTCGGCGTACGACCGGCCCAGCGCGAAGTGCACGGTGCCGAGAATCTTCTCATCCAACAGAATGTCACTGACAAAGAAATCGATCTTTCGGTTGGTGCCGATTCCGAACTCACCCACCCTTCGCGCGCCGGCGTCCATATCCAGAAGCTGAAGCAGAAAGTCTTCGTTGGTGCGGGCGGTTGCATCCACCACAACACCGTCACGAAACTCCAGCCGGATCTCTTCCATCAGGATGCCGGCGAATACACCCGGGTTTTCGAATGTGATGACACCATTGACCGATTCCTCGACCGGTGACGTGTAGATTTCTCCGCCCGGCATGTTGATGTGGCCGTCGTCGACCACGAAGGTGCGGCCCGCCGTGGAGAACGAGACGTCTGTGCCCATACCCTCGATCCGGACGTGCTCCGTTCCGGTTAACGCATCGCGCATCGCCTCGTAGCGCCGCGACTCGCCGACCCAGTCCTGGAGAACCGAATCGAAGAAGAACTGTTCGATTTCGTCGGTGGACTTACCCGCCTGTTGCGCCATTGCTTCGTTTGGAATTCGAAGAAGCGTCCAACGAGTGGTGGAGGTTCGCAGCGCCGAAATCGCGCCTTCCGCCCTCCTCATCCGGGCAACGCGCTCGGTTGGAATGCCCGCAAATTCGTGAAGATTCCGGGCTCCCCTGAGGTCGATACAGACGTCGGCCCAGCGCATCGCGGCATCCCACACATCCGGTACGCGTCCAATCTGTTCTTCGGTCCCATACGAGAGAAGATCCCGTTGCATCGACGTGCTCTGAAACAGGGTCTGGACGTACGCACCGTGCTCGATACATCGTCGCGCAACAGCGCGCGCCGCCGCATGCGTCTCTGTCTCTCTCATGATCACCAATACGTTGTCCTGTGCGGTGACGCCGGTGGAGTAGTCTACCAGTACCTTGGCAACCTCATTCCATCGAGGATCTGAGTGTCCGATATTCATTCTGTCCTTCCCGGTTGACCGTGGTGAGTCAGTCTGGCGACGGCGTGCACAACCGGCGCAGACCTGGAGTATAGCTCTCGAAACAGTGGGTAGAACTGGTCATAGATTCTCGTGCAGTGGGCGTTCGGCGTCACTAGTTCAGGTTTGCTGATCCAGCGCGAAAGCTCTCCAACGGTGCCAACCGCACCGACAGAGAGTGCTGCCAGAAGCGCATCGCCGAACGCTGCGCCGATGCTGCGACGCACCACCTGCGTCTGGCCGAGAACATCGCTCACGATCTGCAGCCACAATCGGTTCTGAGTGCCGCCTCCGACAGCGGTAAGGGTGGTGTCTGTGCGCCCTCCATCACCGGCCATCTCCTCCAGATTGTGTCGGATACCGTACGCGACCCCCTCGAGAAGGGACCGATAGACATGAGCGCGGGTGGTGGTAAGGTTCAAGCCGGCGATGAGACCGCGGGCGTCGGGGTCGTTAATCGGCGTTCGTTCACCGGAGAAATAGGGAAGGGAGATCAGACCATCGCTGCCGGGCGGGATTGACTCAGCCGCGGACGCCAGCGCCTGATAAGCAGACACCCCGCCGCTCGCTTCCGCGGCCACTTCCTGATGAGCGAAATTGGTTCGAAACCACTGTGTCAGCGATCCGGTTGTGGCCATACCTGCCGCAAGGGCGAACGTGTTGGGGAAGAGAAACGGCGCCGACCAGAAGATGCCGGGGGTGGGAAGTCTGTCCTTCACTGCGATCAGGAACATGGAGCTGCCGTACATCAGCATGGTGTTCCCTGGTTCAAAGACTCCGGCACTGATCGCCTCACTCGCCGCGTCGGCGGTGCCCGCGGTGACCGGGATTCCTTCGGGCAGGCCGGTCTCAGCCGCGGCTTCTTTCGTAATGGTGCCTGCTGTCTCGGTGGTCCACATCAGGTCCGGGAGTGTGTCGGGTGTGCATATTTCACGGCCGGTACCGGCCGACCATTCTCGTCGTTTCAGATCGTACAACGGGTCAAAAAACGCCGCGGTGTAGTGATCGATCACAACTGAACCGGTGAGGCGATAGACCAGGTACGTGGTGGAGGTCATGTACTTCCACGTGCGTTCCGCCACGTGCGGCTCTTCATCCCGGATCCAGCGGATCTTCGGTCCGGCGGATTGGGATGAGAGCGCCGTTCCGCTCTGTTCCATTATCCAGTCGGCGCCGAAGTGACGGTTCAATCGGTCGATCTGTGTGTGAGCTCGCGTATCGACTCCGTAGAGGATCGCTGGACGAAGCGGGACTCCGTTCCGATCGACCGGGAGCACGCACGGTCCGATCGCGCTTACCGCCACGGCGTCGATCGCCGAGGGCGACACCGCCGGGTTCCGGGCTCCCTGTTCGAGTATCTTCCGGCAGAGGAGTACCAGGTCACGCCACCAGACGGATTCCGCGTCGTGCTCGGCCCGGCCCGGCGCCGGAATGGACATATCGTGCGGCGTCTGTGCCTCGGCACGTACGACTCCGGCAGAGTCGATGAGCACGGCCTTCGAGGAGTAGGTCCCGATATCGATTCCCAACGTCATGGTCCGTTACGGTACCATGCACATCGCACATCGTCAACGAGGCGCTGTTGCATAAGTACATTCGAAGTGTTATTTTGAACACGAATGAACACTGTGGAACGTCGCTCTACCATCGCCCAGCGGCTCTCATCGCGCCATACGGTCGATGTGGCGGAACTCGCGCGCGAGCTCGGGGTGTCCGGGATGACGGTTCGGCGCGACCTGACGGAACTGGAGCGGCAAGGTGTCGCCCGTCGCATCCACGGTGGCGCGGTGCGGGACACGCAGCGAAGCTTCGAGCCCGCACTCATCGCCCGCACCACCCAACGGGTTGCCGAAAAGCGCAGGATTTGCCGGGCCGCTCTCGCGCTGGTGAAGGCTGGAGACTCGATTGCAATCGACATCGGATCAACCACGCTCTTCTTCGCGGAAGCACTTCGGGAGGCCGAGGACCTGCGGCTGATCATACTGACGCCGAGCTTGAAGATCGCAGCGGAGTTGAGTGAACACCCGTCATACACGGTGATCGTGTCCGGCGGGGTTGTACGGAGGGGGGAGGGCTCGCTCACGGGCGAGGTGGCAGCTGATTTCTTCCAGCGGTACAACGTTGACAAGCTGTTCATCTCGGTAGC